>JAQWSU010000045.1:600000-900000 GCA_029243025.1 Pirellulaceae bacterium
CAGAACGAACAACAATGTCGAGGTCGGGCTCTTCGATGTGAATACGACCATCGTTAATAGTGTCCACAACATCAGCTCGGACATCCATCCCAAAGACGTGAAAGCCCTTCGTCGCCAATACACTTGCTGTGGGCAAACCGATATAACCAAGTCCGACGACGCAGACCCGTATTTCGGAGGGTACAAGCGTTTCAGGCATAGAGGAAGATAAGTTCATTTCAAGTTTCATGATTGCCAGTTTTGTTTTAGCATGAGATCAACGATACGTTTTGCAGCCTGCCCATCTCCATATGGATTTTCATCGATTTGATGCCGCGAGTATTCAACCGCATCATCCAACAAGGCCGAAATTCGAGCGATGATTCGCTCCGCGGATGTGCCCACAAGCTCCACCGCACCAGCATCCATCGCCTCGGGCCTCTCAGTCGTTTCTCGCATGACCAAAATCGGTTTTTTCAGCGAGGGAGCTTCCTCTTGAACACCACCCGAATCTGTCAGGATAACGCTGCTTCGATCCATTAGCCAGACAAACTCAGGGTAGGGGGCTGGCTCGACAAGATGTATATTGGCGTGATCTCCAAGAATCTCAAAAACAGGCCCGCGAACATTTGGATTAAGGTGCACCGGGTAAACGAATTCCACCTCGGGGTAGCGATCAGCTAAGGTTCCAATCGACTTACAGATATCTTGAAATCCATCGCCAAAGTTCTCCCGACGATGTCCGGTGATCAAAACCATTCGGTGGTCGCCAAGCTGAGCGTATTTTTCGCGCCACTGCTGATCATTCGCTCGCTCGCGTTCCACGGCCCAGAGCAAGGCGTCAATCACCGTATTTCCAGTAACGTGCACCGAACTTGGATCAATCTTCTCATCGAGTAGATTTTTTGCTGAACGAGCCGTTGGCGCGCAATGCAATGTGGCAATTAGACTCGTGATACAACGATTCATTTCCTCCGGCCATGGTGCCCGCATGTTCCCAGTACGCAGTCCGGCTTCCACATGCACTAAAGGCACATGACGATAGAAGGCTACGAGTGAGGCAGCCATCACGGTCGTGGTATCGCCTTGAGCGACGATACAGTCGGGTTGCCGCTGCTCCACCACTTGGTCAAGTCCCTGGACACAACGCGCAGTCAGCTGAGCAAGTGTTTGATTGGGTTGCATCAATTGTAGGTCCACATCTGCTTTCAGCCCAAAATAATCGGTCACCTGCTGCAACATTTCTCGATGCTGGCCAGTCAAACAGATGACTGTTTCAATGTCTTCTGGACGATTGAGGCACTCCCGCACGACGGGAGCCATCTTGATGGCCTCAGGACGCGTTCCAAAAATGAGCAAAGCTTTCAACTTGGACATGGGTTGTTCTGACGCCTATTTGGTGGAAGGTTTTGCGGAAAGTATACGTCTTGGCAACGAATGGCGACGGCCGAATGCGCGGTCAACGAATATCATTATCCTCTCGACCAGCACCAACGCTGCACAGGTTAATTTAGCCTTAATCCATACGCCGCACCTGCCGTCCTGGCACGCCAAACACGAGTGTCGACTCGGCCGCATCACGCATGCAGGCAGAATTCGCGGATAGCTTGGCGTTTCGATGCATTTTACAACCGGGAGCCACTGTACCGTGTGTACTGATATAAACCTGCTCTTCAAGCGTCACAAAGCCATTGAGTGTGGCATACGGCGCTAATAAGCACATCCGCCCAACTCGACAATCATGGCCCACGGAGGCGTAATAATTCAAATGAACATGAAAGTCCAGTTCTGCCGCATTGGAAACGGTCGCAAAGGGATAAATCACCGCACCCTCGCCAATCTTTGCGGTGGTCGCGACCTGAGCCTTGGGATGGATGAAGGAAACGAACTGCCCTCCCTTTCCCGTGACCGCATCAACGGTTCGTCGCCTAGCTTCCATGTGACCGATCGCCAAGAGAAATCGATCATTCGGCTCTGGTTGGTAGTCTTCCGGTGCCGCTAGAACGGGAGCCTCGATCTGCCACTGACTCAAGTTGCCGTCATCGTTCGCAAGAAACCCCTTCAAGCGATACTCATCTTGAGAAAACACGTGCCACAACATTTCGTGCAATTCTCGCCCGAAGCCACCAGCGCCGATTATGATAAGTTCCAACATGGCGTTTCAAATCAATTGAAGTAATCGCTAACTTCTAGAAGACTAAACGGAAGCACCACCATCGATTGCAATAACTTGCCCGGTGACAAATCCACTCGCAGGCATCAACAGAAACTTGACCCACGGCACCACATCCTCGGCCGTTCCCAAACGTTCCAAAGGTGTTCTACGTACGATCTGAGCCTTGCGTTCTGGACTCAGCGAATTCGACATGTCGGTTTCCATGTAACCCGGCGCAATTGCATTGACGCGAATATTCCTGGAGCCCAACTCTCGGGCCATCGCCTGGGTCATCCCCACCATACCCGCCTTCGTCGCTGCGTAACCGACCAACCCGGAAAAACCTCTCAATGCAATCACGGAAGAAACGTTGAGAATATTTCCGGAACCTTGCGTCAACATCAACCGGGTGCACTCTTTCGACAGAACAAGTGCGGCCTTGAGATTGATCGCTAACATCCGATCTAAATCTTCCTCGTGAGCAAGTGCTAGGACACCGTCCACCGCGACCGCTGCATTGTTGATCAGTGCGTTTATCTCTCCAAACCGCTTATTCGCATCCTGCACAAATTGTCTCAACCTTTCCGACTGCAAGGCGTCAACTTCTTGGTAAAATAAACGATCTCCGTACTGCGACGACACATCATCGATAAAAGTCGTTCTTTTCCGACTGAATGTGGCCACGCGACAACCGTCCTCAAGCAGCGCCTGCACGATCGCTTGCCCTAAACCGCGGCTGCCACCTGAGATTAGTATGGATTGGTCCACTTGTTTCACTTTCCGAGGATTCCCGGCTGATCAAGACGCATTCATCGCACTGCGATAGATTTCAACCAACTCACCGACAGTCTGTACCGCCTGGGCTCCACTCCGAAACGGATCGACTCCCAGCGATTGTTCAAGCCCAACCACCATCACAGCTAAATCCAACGAATCCAGACCGATTGTGTCCATAAACGTGTCCGCATCGGCAATCTCACGAGCATCACGGCCCGAATCGGTTAAGATTCGATTGATCACACCAGTAATCGTCTTTTTGATATCTACCTGTTCAGTCATTCATTCCTTGCCTTTAGATTTGCGAGGCGTTGGCAGTGTCAGCGGTTGCGTCGGTCCCCATAAACTCAGGCATCGTTGCATGCCCCGTTGAACTGATACCTTGCCGTCGAAGGACACAGTAACTGGTTCTCAGCAAAATATTCAAATCGAGCCAAGGAGAGCAATGATCGACGTACCAAACATCTAATCGAAATTTTTCTTCCCAGTTAATTGCGTTACGACCGTTAACTTGGGCCCACCCCGTAACACCGGGACGAACGTCGTGTCGACGTGCTTGTTCGGGAGTGTAACGTGGCAAGTAATGCGTCAGCAAAGGTCTGGGCCCAACCAAACTCATATCACCACGGACGATATTGAACAACTGGGGTAATTCATCCAAACTGCAGGCTCTCAAGAACCGTCCGAACTTTGTGAGTCGCTGATCATCCGGGAGAATATCCCCCGTTTCGTTTTCAGCATTGAGCATCGTGCGGAATTTTAAAATCGTGAATACGTGACCGTTACGACCAGCTCGAACCTGCGAAAAAATCACGGGCGAACCAAGCTTCCAGCGTATCAGCAACGCCGTGATGAGCATTACCGGACTCAACACAACTAATAAGCTGCCAGCCATACCCAAATCGGCAGCCCGCTTAAAAAACCGACTGTAAAGCGTCGGTCTCGGCTGGCGATCCACGACCCTTTCCAGGACTGACTCAAGCAGAGCCGCTTGATCCGATCGCTCAAAGTGTTGCTCAACGTATTCTCGAGCTGCCTGACCGTGCCTTTTTCGTAAATCAGGATCTTCACGGTACATGAGAATCGCGCGAGCCAGTGCTTCGGCATCACCTGGCTGAACAAAGGTGCCTCCGCCCGCTGCTTCGATCACCTCACGAATGACGCCATCAATCGCGATAACAGATGGGCGACCTGCTGCCATGTAGTCAAAAACCTTGTTGGGATAGGTTGTGCGAAACATGCTGAGATTGAGTAAGGTTGCCAGACACACATCTGAGGCAGCTAAGACTTCTGACATCCGTTGTTTCGGAAAGAATCCACCTAAGATTACGTTGGTCAGCTGCCGATCCTTCAATTCCTTTTCCAACTGAGGCAACTCCTTACCTCCGCCAATCAACACAATTTTAATCTCTGCTTGATTTCGCAGCCGATCGGCAACGTTAACCAACGTCGCCATGTCGTTAGAACGCCCAAGAGCTCCGGCGTAGGTCGCGACAAAATCATCACCCAGCTGCAATTCGGTGCGAATAGATCGTCCGTTATCCCCGGGATCGAACATATTTGTTTCCACACCATTGGGAATGATCGTCAACCGATTGGTCGCAACGCCACGCTCAAGCAAATGAGAGCGAAAGCCGGGTGAATTGGCGACCACCCAATCGGCTCGATGGTAAAAAAACCGTTCAATGTGTTCAGCGATCCAGATCACCGTACGGTTCTTGACAACACCCGTTTCAATCGCAAAGGCGGGCCACAAATCACGAACCTCAAGCAGAAACGGCCGACGACGCAAGACGGCGACAAGCCATGCCGAAGGCAGTTGAAAAATGGGAGGGGACGTTCCAAGGACGGCATCGATTTCCCCGGCTCGCAGGGACTCCCAGACACTCGTCAGCATGAAGCAAAGATACGAAAGTACGCGGCCCAGGTAGCTATGATGTAGTGTCGGAAAAGCATAAGCGCGACGGACCCGAACACCGTCGATGTCAAAAACTTCCCGAGGCAAAGGACGCCCCGTTAGAAAGTCGACACTTCCTGCAACAATCGTGCATTGATGACCGTTGCGTACCAAATGCCGCGCTAACTCAAGATGCCGCGTCCCGCCAGGATGCTGATGGTCAACGAAATTCTGATGGACAATCAGCAGATGCATCGAGCCGCCAAATTACTGGAATTCAGTTCGAAAGTCAGACAAACACGAACGCTACTCGCGCTGCTTACTGACTGGTCAGATCCTTGATCAGCTCGCGCGCCCATCGATCTCGCTCTAAGCCTTCCGTACCTTCCTGACTCAGAAAGGCCACGTTGCTGTACTGTGGGTCTCGGTAGTCGGTTACTTGCCCACTGGCTATCGCTTCTAAAACCTGCTGGATTCCATCTTGCACCGTCCACTTCGGCTGAAAGTCCAACAGGTTTCGAATCTTACTGAAATCAACACGGTAGTCACGACGGTCATTTTCCGTTTCCGACAGTAACAACTTGGCCGTGATCACCCGCTCGTGAATCAACTCTCCCACCTCTTTAATCGTGAAGTTCTGATCGCTCGCTCCGACGTTGAAAATCTCATTGTTTACGGTAGCAATCGGGGCATTCAGAACTGAAACGATCGAAGCCGCTGCATCTTCAACATGCACAAATGGACGCCACTGGTCACCATCGTGCACGGTGATCTCACCATCGATCTTCGCTTTGGCAGACAGCAGATTAACAACCAAATCAAAACGCGTTCGCCCCGAAAATCCATAAATCGTGGCAAAACGTAGAATGGTCGGAGCAAATCTGGAATCCGCCATTTCCATTAATAACGATTCCGAAGCGTATTTTGTATTGCCATAAATCCCCAACGGCCTGGCTTCTGATCGCTCATCCAAAAGATCCGGACTCGCCCCATACACAGAACAGGTGCTGGCGAAGATAAACTGCCGAACGCCATGTGCTTTGGCAAGTTCCGCCAACATTCGTGTGGCCGACAAGTTGATATCAATCGTGAGAGATTCGTCCAAGGCACAAGCCGGATCGCCCACAATCGCACCCAAATGAACCACACAATCAATGTCCTGCAAAGCTTGCACCACATTGTCAACCTGCCGAAAGTCCCCTCGGACCACCTCGAGGTTCGGATGTCCGATCACGGCGGAGAGCGATTCGCTGCCGAACATCATGATGTCCAGAACGCGAACTTGATAACCATCGTCCAACAATTTCGGCACCAATGCGGAGCCAATGTAACCGCCACCACCAATGACGAGGACTCGCCCCGTGTCACTCGGCTTGACCAGCGGTCGCACCTCAGGATTTGCCGTCTTCTGCCAAATCTGATTCCAAACACGTGCCCCGGCTAGCAGCAAAATGCTGAAGCCCCATGCCAAAACCATGGCTGACTTCGCGAAGGACAGCTGACCGTCGTAGACGTTAAAGAATAAAACCGCACTGATGTAAACCAAAAAACTCACAGAAACTGCTTGCGTCACCACCAAGACCTTGTAGCGACTCTGATAGGTGACACCACGGGTGTAAAAACCGGTCACATAAAAAACAAAGAGACACAATATCGTGAGCGGCGCAGCGGCGCGGACATACCAACCCTGATAAAGAGCCAATAATTCACTTACAGTGGTCGTCCCCAGTTCCTCGAAATTTACAACCACATAAAAGCGAACGACCAACGCCAAGATGATCGCTAACTGGAGTAAAACGACATCGGCAACCATGCGCATCACAGCACCAGGCGTCAAACGAAGTTGGCTAAATTTGATCACGCGATGAACTCGGTTGGGTCAAGGGAACGTGTCGGAAGTAGAAGCGTCGACAACGGCAGGAACCTGCCGCCTCTTTTCATTGTACACACCAAGCTGACTCTGTGTTTAGGTTCTCGACGTCCGATTCGGTCGCTCGAACCCAATTGGCTGCCTCTCCACAAAACTCTCTAACTCACTGCCTGCAGCCGCGTTAACAGCCTTACTCGACACTTTGAGAAAACGACGCAACTCGTTCTCTGGCAAGGTCATATCTTCAGCATAACAAATGCGAAACGTTTCCAGAGCCTTGCCGTTTCCAGCAACAGCGAAGTTTGCCGATCAAAATCCTTTTGTAGCAATTAAGCCGAATAGGCAAATCGACTCCCCCTCCATCCATCCCCCCCAATAAACACCCCCCCCCCCAAATAACTATCCCTGATATTTGCTCGATCCGGAAAAGTCTCTGCCATCAACCGTTGGAAATTGCCTCCAACTTCAGCCGCTTCATGCTTCCCATCCCGCCGCATTCAAATTGGCTTGATTGATTTCCAAAAATTTGAGTACTTTCGGACGGTCCAAACGTTCAGGGTGTTGTGAGTATCCCGCCAAGGGCCGCTTACAGGGCAAAGGGCCATGAACTTCGGCACTGGGGCAGAGAGATTCCTCTCATGGTGCCGGCTTTTGTGAAATTTCGAAGAGGAAAGCATGTCATGTGCGGCGTATCCGATTGAAGCACTTGTTGGATTGTGGTCTTCAAGAGAAGTGTAGCGAGAGATCCTGCGTTTCGGGCGTTTGTAGCTTGACGCATCAGTACGAAATCTCCTGCCTAAACCGTTTCCGAGACCACCTTCCAATCGCTTCGAGTCAACGACGTCCGCTGACATGGGATCGGAGGTATTCTTATGTCGATCGCTCCAGACAATACGGCAACTGCACAACTCGGCGCCGATTACCCACACACACCTGGATCGCCAAATAACCATTTAGCGCAAGAGCCACGCCATCGCATTCAGGAAGTCCGGCAGCAACAGGGCGTCTCGCTCCGAAGCGTGGCGCGGCAAATGAAGAGCACGATCTCAACGGTCAGGGAGCAGGAAAAACCTGACTCGGACGTGATGTTGAGCGATCTCTTGAAATGGCAAAACATTCTGGATGTCCCACTCGTTGACCTCCTGCATGACGTTGATACCCCCTTGTCGCGTCCGGTCATGGAACGGGCTCAATTAGTCAAGCTCATGAAGACAGCTGCCTCCATTACCGACCAAGCTGAATCCGACGGTGTTAAGCGGCTGGCGCGGATGCTAACCGATCAACTGATCGACATGATGCCCGAGTTGTCCGAAGTCAGCGCTTGGCATTCGGTGGGTCAACGACGAAGCCTCGATGAGTACGGTCGAGTCGTTGATCGAAGGCTCGGCGATGACTTTTTCTCGGCCTTTCGTGAAGATTAACCATTCTGCTTGGACATTTTGATTTGATTGCTCCCTCGGGGGGGTAGAGTCGTCAAGACTCTGCCCTCTTTTTTTGATTGCCCTACAAATCAGATCCTTTGAGGCTCGACAAAATCCACCTTCGCAAGTCGAATTCTTCATGAGAACTGATCGGAATAACCGCCGCTATCGCTTGGACGAGAACTGCGGCACCAGATAACCAAGTCGCCAGTGGGATTGAGAGGCGATCGCGATTCCGATCCCGATTTCAGCTTGATCGTCTCATCGAAAACTCACGATTCCGCCTGAAGGTCCATCGGCGGTACAAAATTGTCGAATCAAGCTTCGCGATCAGCTGCGACAACTTGTAAGCTGCGACAACCGGAAAAATTATATCGTGGTAACTTATCACCTGCGGCATTTCGCACTCCCATCGAACGGTTCGATCAAAGGGGTCGAAATCAACGAGTGTTCGGGATGTTTGCCATTGTGTCGCATGCGCGTTTCGATTTCGTTTCGATTTCAGGCCAGTCACCCATGTCTCAAAAAACAAGGTTCCCGCCGCCCCGGCGACCTGCGCCCGACGGCTCCGTCGAAGCAGGCTGGTGGCACCGGACGGATGACGACCGAATCGTCTGTGATCTTTGCCCTCGAGAATGTCATTTAAAACCGGGCGATCGCGGATTCTGCTTTGTACGTGAGAATCGTGATGGCGAAATGCGATTGACCACCTACGGTCGCAGTACCGGCTTTTGCATTGACCCAATAGAAAAGAAACCGCTCAATCATTTTTTCCCTGGAACGAGTGTACTTTCGTTCGGGACTGCCGGCTGCAATCTTGGCTGCAAATTCTGCCAAAACTGGTCGATCTCGAAGTCACGGGAAGTTCGCCAACTGAGTGAAATCGCAACCCCCGAAACGATTGCGAACGCGGCCGAGCAGCATGGGTGTAAGAGCGTCGCTTTCACTTATAACGATCCGGTAATTTGGGCCGAGTATGCGATCGATACGGCGCGTGCTTGCCGTCAGCGCGGAATCAAAACTGTCGCTGTCACGGCCGGATACATCAGTGAAGTTGCTCGCCGGCCATTCTACGAACAGATCGATGCGGCAAATGTTGACTTGAAGGCATTTTCGGAAGCTTTCTATCAGGAACTCACGCTTTCACATCTCAAACCTGTTCTGGAAACGTTAGATTGGCTGCATCACGAAACCAAGGTCTGGGTTGAAATCACAAATCTAGTAATTCCCCAAGCGAATGACGGGGACGACGAATTCCGAGCGATGTGCGACTGGCTACTCGATCACGTTGGTGACGAAGTACCTCTGCATTTCACCGCCTTTCATCCTGACTTCCGCCTAAAAGATCGTGATGCGACTTCGCTCGAAACACTGTTACGTGGCTACGAGTTGGCAACCCAAGCAGGTGTCAAATATGTCTATGTGGGCAATGTGAACGACGTTCAACACCAAAGCACCTACTGCCCTTCGTGTAAGCAAATGTTAATTGAACGAGATTGGCATCAACTTGGCCGATACAATCTCAAAGACAATCGTTGTCAAGCATGTCGACAGGTAGTCGCCGGACATTTTGAGACCACACCCGGTGACTGGGGGCGAAAGCGATTACCTATTCGAATATCGGAATTCGCGACCGAACGATCTCCGCTCACCCGATCAGACGTCGGTGAGTCACAGCCACCCGCGGGAGAAACTCAGATGAATCAACCCATGGCAGATCCGCCCAATGGAGATGTCGATCGCCCGGAACTCACGAAAAGTCAACAGCAGGCAATCGTCCGCATCACCAGCGAAATCGTGCGAGCTGCGGTGATGAATTGCCAACCCGAGGTAACCGAAGAGATGTTTGCTGGCGCCGCAGAAATCCCGGTGTTTGGCTGCTTCGTTTCGATCAAACGAAAACAGAAGCTGCGAGGTTGTTGCGGCTTTCTCGGACGCCGGATGCCGCTCGTCCAGGCGCTCGTCGGATCCGCTAAAACATCTGCAACCGAAGACAGTCGCATGCCAAGCGTCTCACCAAGCGAACTTCCCTTCCTGGATTTCGAAATCTGGTTGCTCTATGGACAGCAGCCAATTACGTCTCAAGGTAACGATCGTCTCCAAGACATCATCATCGGCAAGCACGGCTTGCAAATCGAACATGGTGAGACACGCGGGCTGTTATTACCAGGAGTTGCCAGCGATCACCGCTTGGACCCCGAAGGGTTTCTCCAACAAGTCTGTATCAAAGCCGGACTACCTCCGACAGATTGGCGAGAAGATGACGCGCAACTTGCAACCTTTGAAGGCCTGTTAATTGAAGGGCCATTCCAGCGTGATTTGCTCGCGAACGAATCTCCGAAAACAACAGAGCGTTTCTCGAAGGAAGAGCTCCAGGCACTGAGTAGTTGGTGTGCACAAAACATTTGCGCCAGTTGCCGTGGCGCCGTCCCCACCTTTTACCTACCCAATATCTCGGATAGTTCAATCCATGGAGTGAATCTTGAAATCAATCTGCAAGGACGATCGGAGCCTCTTCGATTGTCCCAAATGTCGCTCCGCCAAGTAGTCCCATTGCAAGCGACCCTGTTTCAAATGAGTGAAACAGCAGGCAAACAATTTGAACTGGAAGGACTCTCTCAAATCACTCCGCGAGAGCTGAGTGTGGCAATCAGTCTGGCCTACGATCCGGCGATGCATGGAACACTCGCTGAACCCGATATGGATGGCTTCGATCCGTCGCAGCGCGCGCTCCTCGTAAATCAGAATTCGAAATCGGCGTGGGCCTTCGATCCCAATCTCGCTGTGCCTCAACTGCTGGAACAATTAGCAGAAAAAGCCGATATCACGATCCCTGAGACCGCCTCCCTTTCCAGCTACACCGCACAGGCAAACATCACGCCAATGTGGGTCGTAAATGTTCCACGACCAGCCATCGGTCCGCAGCAACGCCCGCCGGCTGTCGCAGGAATGTTCTATCCCGATAACCCCGACCAGCTAAAAGCGGTCGTGCAGGATTTGATTCCCACGGATCACGTCCCGAAGCGATCATGGCGAGCGGCTCTTGTTCCACATGCTGGATTAATGTTCTCCGGCAAAGTTGCAGCCGACGTTTTGAGACGAATTGAATTTCCACCGACGATTATTGTGATTGGACCAAAGCACACCGGATTAGGAGTCGAATGGGCAGTTGCTCCCCATGACAGTTGGCAGATCCCCGGCGGAAACATTCCCTCCGATCCAGAATTGGCGCAGCAGCTCTGCGATTCGATTGAAGGGCTCCAACTGGATGCAATCGCTCATCTGCGAGAACACGCGATTGAAGTCGAGCTACCATTTCTAGCACAATTCGCACCCCAATCAAAAGTCGTGGGCATCGCGATCGGTGAAGCAAATTTCGAGCATTGTCAACGAATTAGCCAGGGCTTAGCCCGGGTCCTGGAAGATCGGCTTGAAGAAACGCTGTTGATCATTTCAAGCGATATGAATCACTATGCAAGCGATGATGAAACGCGACGAGTCGACGAATTGGCGCTCCGCGCGCTCGAGGGCCTTGATCCTCAGCAGCTTTTCCATACGGTTAGAGACAATAACATCAGCATGTGCGGCATGTTGCCGGCGTGCATCGTCCTTGATTCGCTGCGGCGTCTGAATTGTCTCAGACGCGCAGAACGAGTCGGTTACGCAACAAGTGCCGATGTATCTAACGACAAGTCGCGTGTCGTTGGCTATGCCGGCATGCTTTTTGAATGAACTATGAAACGGCATTCTGTTACGGGTAAACAGCCCAACTCGAAAATGTGCCTCGTCTGCGGTCTAGGTAATCAATTCGGCTTGCAGACGGCATTCTACGAAGTGGATAGCAATCAGTTGGTCGCCGTCTTTTCGCCTCAGCAAGCGCATCAAGGTTATCCTGATCGACTGCACGGAGGAATCGCCGCATCAATCCTTGATGAAACCATCGGTCGCGCAATTCGTCTCCAACATGGCGACGAGCTGTGGGGTGTCACCATTGAATTAAACACGAAATTCCGAGCGCCGATTCCACTCGATCAGGAAATCCGCGTGGTAGGCCGTGTCACCAAGGATCGGCGTCGTGATTTCGAAGGAACAGGCGAATTGCTGCTGCAGGATGGCACCGTCGCAGCAGAGGCACGAGGCCGATACCTCAAGATGTCTGTCGATCGGATCGCGGATTTCGACTATGAGGCTCAAGAATGGAAAGTCATCCCATCCGATGGCGATCCGGCCGAATTCCATTTCAAAGAGCGTTAGTTTTCAAACCATGCGAGTTCGCCGGCCTATTGGGACCGGCCATGGCGGCTGTCGTTTTTTAGCCAATTCCAGCCGCAATTTCTTGACTCGCCAGTCGCTAGGCTCCAAACTGCAGCCGATACCCATTTACCCGCTGGAGGCCATTGACCCGGGAGAAGCGAGGAAACCGCATGTCTGAGAATTCAACCGCGATCAACAACGAACCGGACCCGCCCACCCAGGCAGAACTCTATGACGACCTACGTCGAATCGGTGAACTAGAAGACGAGAAACAACAAATTCAAGCCGAAATCGACGTCAAGACGCAAAAACTACAAGCTGCCGTCAGCACGCTCGACCCCCAGAGCCTACTCTGCAGAATGCTCAAAGCTGTCCTGCAACCCGTGAAAACCGCGGGCCGCAAGACCGCCGCACGCAAGACGGGTCGAAAACGCTCCTAAAACAACAAACTGCTCCTTCCCAAATCTTGAGAACCGGACCATGGATTTTCCAAAGTTGACGTTACCGCTTGTTTGCCTGCATCTTGTTCTGGCAACGCCGGCGATCAATTGCCAAGCCCAACAAACCGACACCCAACAAACGGACGCAAACGGATTCATTCCACTGTTCAATGGGCAAGATCTGAAGGGCTGGGTCAACGTCAACTGCGCGCCAAACACTTGGACCGTGAAAGAAGGTGTAATCCACTGCACGGGTAAACCAATCGGCGAATTACGTACAGAACGGATGTACCAGAATTTCGTGTTGGAATTAGAGTGGCGACACTTACGCCCGAAGGGGAATGCGGGGGTCTTTGTCTGGGCAGATGCCTTACCGGCACGCGGCCAGCCGTTTCACCGTGCGATCGAAGTTCAGGTCTTGGATGGTCGCGAAGCAGACTGGTACACATCCGATGGAGACATCTTCCCCATCCATGGAGCTACGATGATTCCCAAAAATGGACGAGGTGGATCGCGAGCTTTTCCGACCGAAAAACGAAGCAAGCCTTCCCCGGCATGGAATCACTATCGCATCGAATGTCTTGACGGTAGCATCAAACTGTCCGTCAACGGAAAGGTGGTCACCGAAGGCTCGCAATGTACGCCAAGGAAAGGATACATCTGCTTGGAATCGGAGGGCTCACCGGCCGAGTTCCGCAACATTCAACTCAAAGAATTGCCCGCGACCTCCGTCCCTCCCACGCAAATTGCCAAACCGACCGAAGGGTTCATTAGTCTTTACAACGGAGTCGATCTCACCGGCTGGAAAATGCATCCAGGCCTCGTCGACCACTGGAAGTCCAACGATTGGCGTCTGACTTACGATGGAAAAGCAACCGGTAAAGAAAAAAATCTTTGGACGGAAGAATCGTTTGGCGACTTTCAGCTGATTGTCGATTGGCGTTGGAACGGAAAATACGACGCAACGACCCAACGGCCCGTCATTCTCCCCAGCGGTCAGCATGCCAAAAATGAAGACGGCTCAGAAAAACAGATCGATGTGCCCATCGCAGATTCTGGCATCTACTTACGAGGCACTCCGAAAGGGCAGATTAATATTTGGCAGTGGCCGATTGGTTCTGGTGAAATCTGGGGCTACCGAACCGATTCGAGTCAAACGGATGAGGTACGAGCTGCCGCGACGCCCCAAGTGCCGGCCGATCAGCCGATCGGTCAATGGAATCGATTTCTGATCACACTAATCGGCGATCGGCTCTCTGTTGAACTCAATGGCCAGCAAGTCATCAACCAATGCCAACTCTCCGGTTTACCCGCCGAGGGGCCAATCGCCCTGCAGCATCATGGCGATCCGATCGAATTCGCGAACATCTTCATCAAGCGGCTGGACTGATGCCACATCCAGGCCGGCCGGCCCCTTCATCCTGAGCCACAGGATGGCCAATGGGTGAATTTCATGACGAACCGTCCCGGATCGTGCCACCGGATCAATCGGAACCCTTCGAAGCCGAAAGTTAATCAACAAACAGGGACAGACCGGCCGTTGTTGGTTGAGACTTTTGCTATAGGAAGGTAGGCTATTTGGATAAAGAGACGCCACGGCGTTCCGATCGGGTCCAATTGCACCCGAAAACAGGTTCGTACGTGTGTGTCACTGTTCACGCCTGAAGTCCAGGCATCTTGATTTAGGAAACGCGGAAAGGGTCAATCATGAAACTTCTGGCAGCCGCAATGTTAATCATGGCGGTGTTTGCGGTCAGCGACGCTTGCGGGCAAGCTTATCCGTACTACGGCGGCGGCGGCGGCGTCTACGGTGGTTACGCGCCTCGGTCCTCCACGGTTGGTGAGAGCTACCTACGAGGGTCAGCTGACCTCGTGAGATCGGCGGGCGAACGCAACCTATTAGATTCGCAAGCCGCGCAAGGTTACGCGCAAGCTCGATCCATGGAACTCGACAATCGTCTCAAATATGCAGATACCTATTTCGCACGGCGTCGAGTCAACCAGGAATACCGCGACGAAAATCGCAAGCCGGCTCCGACCGAAGAACAAATCTTCCGCATGGCGAAAGCAGCTGAACCTAAACGTCTGGCCCCCAGCCAAGTCGACCCGGTGACGGGAAAAATCAATTGGCCGCCGCTGCTAATGACCGATCAGTTCGCTGCCGAGCGTGAGATCATTGACCCCTTGTTCACAAGAATGATCAAAGATGGACATCTCGACTACAACGACGCGCTCAAGGTTCGAAAAGCGTGTGGTGACATGCGGCAACGACTCATCGCCATCATTCGCAGCGTTCCTGGTGCAGACCAGCGACAAGCGAACACATTTGTCAATCAGCTTGAGTATGAAGTGCGACAGACCTCCAGCTAGGTCGAGTCAGTAGACACTGAGATACGTTCGTCATTACCGGAGAATCAACATGCCTCGTTCGAAGGCCTTTCTATTTTTAGTTTTGAGTTTGCTTGTGGGCTCGCTCACGACAGCTGCGCTCGCCCAAGAGGCAACAGTGGCTCGTCTGATCAAAGCACTCGGTTCCAAGCAAGCATCGACACAGATCAAAGCCGCCAAAGCGTTATCCCAGCGAGGTGCCGACGCAGCTCCTGCAACAGCCGCTTTAGCAAAGGCACTAAACTCACCCACCGTTCAAGTCAAGAACGCGGCCGCCTTGGCACTCGCAGCCATTGGCCCTGACGCAAAAGAAAGCTTGACAGCGTTAACCAAAGCGTTGAGGGACAAGCATCCTGGCGTTCGCGCTCGAGCTGCCTACGCCATCGGCAAAATTGGAAACGTGAACGACGCCACGCTGGAAGTCATGATCGGCAGTGCCCTGGATCCCGACGTGACCGTTCGGCGTCAAGTTCGTGACGCACTGCGAAATATCGAAGCACCACGTGAAAAGACACTTCCCATCTGGGTGCGTACGCTGAAAGAGGCGAACGATGAAGAAATCATGCCGGCGTTAATGACGCTGGCCGAAGAGGGCAAAAACGCACTGCCAGTTCTCGCGGACGCTCTAAAACACGAAGATGCCTCCTACTGGGCAACTCTGATCATTGCAGAAATCGGACCCGATGCGGCTCCTTTGACGCCGAACTTGATTGAAGTCCTCAAACATGACGACCCGGAAACTCGCATGAACGCCCTCGTGGCACTCGGCGAGATTGGACCTGGAGCTGCTGCTGCAACGAATGAGATCATTACCCACCTCCAGTCCGAGGATTCCGACAACGTACGATACGCGGCTGCCTTTGCACTCGGAGCGATCGAAACAAGAAAGACCGCCAGCCCGGCTGCAAAAGCAGCCTTGGAAAAATTGCTGGACACCCCTGATCTCGGACTGGGAAGTATTGCGGCTCGCGGTTTGTTGCTCAACCATTTAGATGACGATGACGATGAAAAAGCGATCAAGGTGACGGTTCAAGCACTCGGCTCCGATGATCCCAACATTCGTCATCTGGCAGTCCGCACGCTTGCAGAAATGACGCCACGCGGCTCGGAACCCAGTCCCGAAGTGGTGGATGCTTTTGTAAGAGTCATGAGTGATTCGTCTCCCCACGTGGTTGGCGAAGTGATCGGTGCTTTGGCCGCTCAAGGGAAGAGCGCAACTCCACGAGTCATTCGTGGCCTCGGCAACAAAGAACTCCGACCCTATGCGGTTCAGGTGGCGATCTTGTTGGGGCCCGATGCCGCAGACGCAGTTCCTGCATTACTGAATGCTTGGGGAGACACCCAAGCAAACGATGGCCTGAAACAGGAAATCCAATTCGCGTTGGGAGCCATTGGACCCGCCTCCAAGCCTGCGATTCCAAAATTGATTGAATCGTTGTCGAGCAAATCCCCGGAAGTGCGTTACAGCGCCTGTTACGCGTTGGGGCGTATCGGCCCGGCTGCCAAAGCGGCGGTGCCAAAACTGAAGGCGTTGCTCGGCGCCCGTGATGAATTTGACAGACTGGCCGGCGTCTGGGCACTCATTCGAGTTGAACCCGGTAACTCCGAAATTCAGGCTCTGGCGATTCCGTTACTGACGAAAACTCTCAAGGACCCGCGGGGACACCTTCGCATCAAGGCGGCCGATTCGCTGGGCCATATCGGAGCGGCAGCCAAAGCGGCCTTGCCAGCCCTGAAAGCCGCATCGAAGGACTCGGACCCAAATGTGGCCGAGGCGGCCAAAGCGGCGATCCGCGACATTTCAGGCAATTAGCTCGAAAATTCGGCGGCAGATGGCTCTTCACCGCTGAGCCATCTGCAGGCCGTTTTCACCGTTGCCACCGGCAAAATCCCGACTTCAGCCGGCTGAAGTCGCCTCACGGATTGGGCGTTCGTCTGGGCAACGAAATACGGCTATAATCGGGCCATGTTTACGATCCAATTAGGCCAGCGCCAAAGCCGCATCTGTGATGCGATTCCCCGCCGTACGTTCTTGCGAGTCGGTGGCCTCGCCGTCGGTGGATTAACTCTCTCTCAATTGCTGGCTGCTGAGGCCGCACAGGGAATTCGAAATTCTAACAAGTCGATCATCATGATCTACTTGCCTGGTGGACCACCTCATCAGGATCTATTCGACCTGAAACCCAACGCTCCAGTTGAAATCCGGGGAGAATTCAAACCGATCAAAACGTCAGTGCCTGGAATTGAGATTTGCGAACTCTTACCACAACTCGCACAGCGCATGGATCGACTGGCTCTCATTCGATCACTTGTGGGAGCCAAGGATCGACACGAATCATTTCAATGCCTGACGGGCCGTCTACGCGACAACCAACCGGCCGGTGGTTGGCCTGAAATGGGTGCGATCTTATCCAAACTTCAGGGACCAAGAGACATTTCAGTGCCACCCTTTGTCGGTCTCTCACCGCGCATGAAGCACACCCCTTACAACAACGGAAAGCCAGGTTTTTTGGGCCCAGCCCACGCGGCTTTCCAACCCAATGGTGACGGTCGCAATGACCTCTTATTGGGCGATGTGTCCGTTGACCGCTTGGAAAATCGCCGACACCTGCTCGGCTCGTTGGATGCATTGCGCCGACGCGCAGAAGTGTCTGCCACAATCGCCGGTGCGGGAGCGCTGCAACAACAAGCATTGGGAGTCCTGACCTCCAGTCGCCTCGCGAATGCACTTGATCTCACTCGGGAAGATCCCAAGATACTCGCACGCTACGGAAAAGGTACCGAGCGAGTTCAAGGGGACGCCGCGCCACGACTTAATCAACAATTCCTTTTGGCTCGACGCTTGATTGAAGCAGGAGTACGCTGCGTCACCTTGAGCTACAGCTTCTGGGACTGGCACGGAAACAATTTCGGATTAGCTCGAAAAAATTTCCCGGACCTCGATCAAGCAGTCTCCGCCCTTGTGGACGATTTGCACGAGCGAGGACTGGAACAGGACGTGACGGTCATTGTCTACGGAGAGTTTGGTCGCACACCCCGGATTAATAAGAACGCCGGACGAGATCACTGGCCCAATGTTGCCTGTGCATTGCTGGCGGGCGGAGGCATGCAAACCGGACAGGTCATTGGGTCAACCGATCGTCACGGAGCAGAAGCGAAAGATCGACCCGTCCATTTCCAGGAGATTTTCGCGACCCTCTACCGCAACCTGGGAATTGACGCGCAAAACATGACCGTCAGCGACCTGACTGGTCGTCCGCAATATCTGGTCGACGGCGATTTCGCAGCCTTACCCGAGCTGATCTAAGTCGACTAAATCAAGGGCAGTACCAGCGCACCAACTACCGTTACCGCCAAGCCCACCAACCCCATCAGCGTCAACGCCACCGAAACAGTTCGCAGAGTCTCACCCTCTGACATCCCGGTCATGCGCGTCACCACCCAAAACCCACTATCGTTCATCCAGGGAATCGGTTTCGACCCGCAGCCAATGGCCAGGGCAACATAAACCGGATTAAAAGCGAGTTCCACATTGGCAACAATCGGCGCGACGATCCCCACGGATGTGATCATCGCGACAGTCGCTGAACCTTGGGCAATACGGACTACCGATGTGATGCCAAAGGCCACTAACAGCAAGGCAACTCCTCCTTCCGCCACGGGAAAGCGATGTTCGATCGCCGGGGCGATTCCTGTTTGACGTAAAACATGCCCGAACGCACCTCCTGCAGCCGTGATCAACACGATATTGCCGGCACTCAACAACGCCTCCTGCACTTCGCTGCTGATCGTCAATGACTGGTCAGGATAGCGAACGAGCATCAACAAGGCGACAGCGGCGGCCAAAGCCAGGGCAAGGTTCTTATCACCGAAAAAATTCACAACTGGGGCGACACTTGTCATCCAACTCGATCCATCGGATGCTGACAGGGTCATGTCAAGAACGGTTTTCGAAGAAAGCAAAACAATGGGAAGAAGAATCGGCAACAGAGCCAACAACAGCGGTGGACGTAACCGATCGGTTTGCTGCTGTTCCAACTCACTCGACGATAAATCCCGCATCGGTAGCTCCCAACGACGGTTGGCCCAAACCGCGTAGAGATACCCTGCCGAAACAGCCACCGTGCCCACGACGCAACCAGCCAAAATCATCAAACCCAGATTTACATTCAACTCTCCAGCAACGAAGAGAGGGCCGGGAGTTGGGGGGACCAGGGAATGAGCCATCGTGGCCCCAACGACGATCGACAACACATAGAGCAGATAATTACAGCGAGTCTTCATCCACATGGCGCGAGCGAGAGGCAGTAACAAGTAGAACACGGTATCAAAAAAAACCGGAATGCCAACGACGAATCCACTCACCGAAAAAGCCAAAGGCGTCCTGCGGTCACCAAACGCATTTCGAACCGAAAGCACAATTTGTTCGGCCGCACCACTCGCCAGCAAACAACGTCCGATGATGGAAGCCATCGCAATGAGAATACCTATCTTCCCGCAAGTTTCACCAAAGCCCTTCGAAATCCGAGAGCCGACTGACCGCTGGCTCAGCTTCTGAGCCGCGACAATATCGCGTTGATGCACCAGGCGATCCTTTCGTTCAACGGATACCGTCGCGTTAGCAATTTGAACCACCGCCCCCTTCCCGAATGCCGTGACAACCACCTGCCCCACCGGCTGCATTTCATGCTTCATCGAGCGGTAAATCTGGTAAGTCCCGAGACTTACCAAATAGCCACGGGCTGGCCTTAACTCAACCTCCCCTTCATTCACAAGAGCGACAACAGTGGCCGAATGAGTTTGCAGCTCGTTTTGAAAGACCGCTTGGCTGGGCGTCAACAAAGCAACGGCCAGCGCACCCGCACCCAAGGCAAGGAACGCATGGAGCCGCAACAGCAAGACGCCGGCAATCACGATAACCATTCCCACCAATAAAACTATAATTGGGTCCATTTTGATCCTCGCAATTCGGTTAACGCTGCATCAGCTTGGATCGATCATGGTACAATCCGCTGGCTGAATTCGCGAGATGAGAGATCACCAGAAACTCTAACCGTAAGATCGAAACTTTTATGAGCGAGACCCCGACGATGCCTTCCGACTCATCCCAAGCAAGCATAAATCCCGAACAACTTCGCAGCCACCGTTGGTTCGGGCCTGATGACATGCGGTCATTCGGACATCGCTCGCGACTCAAGGGGATGGGATTCGCCGACGAGGATTACAAGGGAAAGCCCGTCATCGCGTTACTCAACACATGGAGTGAGCTGAATACTTGCCACTCGCATCTCCGCGAGCGAGCTGAGGAAGTTAAACGGGGCGTTTGGCAATCTGGCGGCTTTCCCGTCGAAGTACCTGTCATTTCACTCGGTGAAATGCTGATGAAACCCACCACGATGCTCTATCGCAATTTATTGGCGATGGAGACCGAGGAAGTGTTGCGTTGTCATCCGATTGACGGTGTCGTGCTGATGGGAGGATGTGACAAGACGACGCCTGCGTTGCTGATGGGCGCCATCACCATGAACATCCCTACCATTTTCTTTCCTGCAGGACCTGCCTTGAATGCGAAGTGGGGCAAAGAAACTTTGGGCAGCGGTAGTGACGTATGGAAATATTGGGCCGAACGATGTGCTGGTAATCTGTGCGATGAAGCTTGGTGTCAAATCGAAAACAGCATTGCGCGTTCTGCCGGCCATTGCATGACAATGGGCACCGCTTCCACGATGAGCTCCATTGCTGAAGTACTCGGCATGATCCTGCCAAACGGATCCTCCATTCCCGCAGTCATCGCCGATCATGCCCGCCTGGCAACCGCCACAGGACGTCGGATTGTTGACATGGTTTGGGAGGACCTTAAGCCCTCCGATATCATCTCCACCGAATCTTTTGAAAACGCAATCATTACGGATATGGCGATTAGCGGATCAACCAACGCAATCGTACATCTGATTGCACTCGCCGGGCGAGCGGGATTGAAGCTTACGATGGAAGACTTTGACCGACTGTCTCGAATCACGCCAGTCGTGGCCAATGTTCGTCCAGCCGGTAAATATTTGATGGAGGACTTTTACAATGCGGGCGGCCTGAAAGCTCTGCTCAATCAAATCGGTAACTTACTGCACTTGGATAGCATGACGGTGACCGGAAAAACGCTGGGCGAAAATATTCAAGGTGCGGAAGTTTTTGACGATGACGTGATCCGCTCTCGTGACAACCCGATTGCCGAGTCCGGCGGAACCTACGTTCTCCAAGGCAACCTGGCTCCGCATGGGTGTGTGATCAAACCGGCAGCAGCCGACCCTAATCTGCGCAAACATCGCGGACCAGCCGTCGTATTCGACAATTATCGTGATCTAAAAAGTCGACTAAACGACCCGGAATTGGAGATTACGGCAAATTCCGTGATTGTACTTCGAAGCGCTGGACCTTTAGGAGCACCGGGATTTCCCGAATGGGGCATGTTACCCATCCCCAATCACCTGCTGAAGGCTGGTGTACGCGATATGGTGCGAATCTCGGACGCCCGCATGAGCGGGACCAGCTACGGGACCTGCGTTCTTCACGTGTCACCAGAATCACACCTGGGTGGTCCACTGGCGTTAGTGAGAGATGGAGATACGATCGAATTGGATGTTGACGAACGACGACTCCAAGTGATGGTCAGTGAACAGGAGCTTGCGGAGCGACGTGAAAAGTGGCAGGCCCCGGCTCCGAAATATGAGCGAGGATACGGCCAGCTTTTCACGAAACATGTGACCCAGGCACACGAAGGCTGTGACTTTGACTTTCTTCAAGAAAAGAAGCAGACACCGGACCCTGAAATTCATTAGGAATTGAACGGTCTATCTCCAGCCACCGATCGGCGCGGCACCTACCGCTGCATTCGTATTCCAAACGATCGGTAGGACCCGCAAAGCCAAGTTGTTTTTTCAACTTTGACTGTCGCCTGTCGATAACACAGTTGGAAAATGGTTTTGCTATCGCTCGCACGGAGGCACTCATGGGGCGCGTTATTGAAAGTCATTGGACAGTAGCCCTGCTGCTTGTCCTCGCAGTTGCTTGCAACACAAATGGAGCAGAGCCAGCACAGGAGAAGTCGACCGCCGTCAATTGGCAAACCGATTATCGCCAGGCTCAACAGACACGCATCGACAAACAAATGCCGATGCTAATCTACCTGACGATGGACGGTTGCCCTCACTGCCACCGGATGTTGGAAACGAGCTACGAAAACAAGCTTGTTGCCGGTCAAATCACCACCCAATACGTGCCGGCAATCATCAACGGTAGCCGTCAGGAAGATTTGGCCAAGCAGTTTGGTGTTCGCATTTATCCGACCACCTTCATCGTCGGACCCGACAATCGGGTCGTCGACAAAATGGAAGGCTTTACAACCGCGAGCGAATTACACCGTCGGCTGACGATTGTCTCGCGTTATTACGCTCGGCTGGCACGGATGAAAAATAATCCTCGGCGGTAAACCTCGCCTTCCGTGTTCTCATCGACAATCTGTCATCGAGCCCAGGGATACATCAACATGGCTCGAACGGGTTTTGTCGATTTATGGTGATGGTGATCAAGCTCTTCTCACAGCTGAATCTTTCAAGCTGCAGGTTGTTAGACAGATAAACACCGTCGGCTTCCTGAGCTAGCAACGTTGGCGATACGCTAATTCAGAAAAAACATCGCGAACTCTCCCGGGCGACGTTCCGCCCGAAAACTCAAAAGCCGAACCGGAAATCGACGTCGTCCGACTTTAAGGCTTCCATGCTTTCGCACCCTCCTGAACGGCACGCTCGGACTGACAAACAGCCTGTGCTCCATCCAGACACATACACCCACCAGGGAAATTCTAAATCTTCGCTGCACTTGTAGGATCAACGAGCCACGCCAGAAAAACGTCGTTCTTTTTTCTTGTGTCAATGCGGCAGATTTTTTTGACGACCCACTATCGATTTTGCTAAAACGCAGGATACGGGGTGACAAAAACTCCATTCAAATGAGGAGGTGTGGTATGTCCAAAAAGATCAATCATTCGGCGCAGCTGCAATGTTTGAAAAATTTCTTTTCTCGGTTAGCGGCAACCGTGCTGATGACTGTCCCTCTCGTATCGTCGCTTCAGGCTTTGGACCAAACACCGGAAGAGCTGCAAGCTCAAAAAGCTCAGCGACTTGCCGAAACGGGTGTCCGATTTGAGCTGGATGGAGCAACCGATTACGCGCGCTTTGCCTGGGAATCCGCATTACGAGCAAATCCCGACTGTGAGTTAGCCAGATGGCGACTTGGTTACGTTCGCACGAATGGTGAATGGGCCTCGACCAATCAATCACCGTCTGTCGAATTGCAGACGAAGCTGATCGAGTATTCTCGTCGCCGCGACCTTAATTCTGATCGCCACCTGAATGAGCTTGCGCTGGCGACCTGGTGTCAAGCAAATGGCATTAGAGATCGATCGAAAATTCACTTTCGTCGGATCGTTGATAATCCAAAAGCTTCCGAACATGCGCGCCGAACAGCAATTCAAGCTTTAGGTCTCCGCTCGTTTGGTGATCGCTTTTTATCAGTCGAAGAAATCACCGCTTTACAGGCCAAGATGCGACAAGCACGGCAGAATCTGGCGAGTTGGTCAAAACGGCTCGCAGCTCCGTTCAGGCAGCTGGAAAGTGGTCGGCTGCAGAAACGCATGTTGGGCTTGGAAAATTTACGACAAATCGATGACCCAACCGCGATCCCGGCGTTGGAACTTAATCTTTCGAGCCGAAATGAAGCACTGGCGAATGAACTGGTCCAAATCATTGGACGCATCAACGCTCCCGAGGCGTCAGAATCACTGGCTCGACACGCGGTCGCTTCGCAGTGGCCAAGTGTACGCCAAGAGGCCACAAAGCTGCTACAGACACGCTCCTTGCACGATTACATCCCTACCTTAATGACAGGCCTGCGAATGCCAATTCGCTCGGTGTTTCAAATCACTTCCGGCAACGATGGCCAAATTCTTCACGAACACTTGTTTGTCCAGGAAGGCGCAGAAGAACATCATCAGCTGCTGGTGAGCAACCTGGCAGTCGCGACCACGACCGATGAGAACGTCGACAATCGCGACGAGCTACGGCGGCTCAAACGGCAAGCCCTCCAAGTCGATCGGAATGTGACGATGATGAACCTGCAGCACAATGGCCAGAATGCGAGGATCTACCAACTGCTGCGATCGACCACCGGCGAAGAGCTCGATTCCACACCGACGGCTTGGTGGGATTGGTGGAAAGAGTACAACGAATATGAATTGGTCGCGAACAAGCCAGTCCGTCGCGAAAGGCGAAGAAGACAGTTCGCCTATCAACCAATCAGTCGCCAGCCAAGGCGGTCGTCTTCGGAATGCTTTCCCCGCGGCACCCTTATCTGGACAGAACTGGGCAAGCGGCCAATCGAGACCGTAAAAGTTGGGGATCGCGTGCTTTCGCAACGTACGGAAACAGGCGAGCTTGCCTACAAAGTCGTCAAGGCCGTGACCCGTCGCGAGCAAGCTCCCATGCAGACCGTCTCGCTTGGAAGTCAACAACTGACTCTGACAACAGGGCATCCGCTCTGGATCAACAATACGGGTTGGCGAATGGCCAAGCTCTTGAAGCGAGGCGATCAAGTCCACTGCCTCAACGGCTCTCGAAAGATCGATCAATCATCGCCCGCTCCGCCAGAAACGGCTTTCAACTTGATCATCGATGATTTCGGCAGCTATTTTGTGACAGAACTCGGTATTCTCGCCCACGACAACACTTATCGTCGTCCGAACCGGGTGATTAGTCCCGGCCTCGTCGCAAAAAAATGAAAAAGGGCTCTTCGATTCGAAGATGATATACATTTGCTTTGAAACAAGGTAGAATCTGCCGCGGATCTCAGCACCGGAAAGCCCGATGCTGAGATCCAAACAGCGAACCGAGTAGACGGCATCACCGGAGTGAACTCAATCGTGTTTGGAGACCGAATGCAGTCACGACAGATCGGTTGAGTTTTTACGATCTGTTTTTTCGACGACATTCAATGGAGCGTAAAATGGGCGATTCAGGACAAACTCGCCCATGAACTTGATCTTGGGAAAAACCAAGCACCAGACCGAGTGAACTCAAAATTACGTTTTATGTTGAGCATCAATTGGATGCTTAGCTCCTCAAGTTCGTGAGTTTTTTTTGGAGGTCGATCGTATGCCGGAAGGTGCGATCAAGAAGCTAATCTCGGACAAAGGTTTTGGCTTCATCGAAGGTGAGCGCGGCGATATTTTCTTTCATCACTCGGCTCTAGTCGGGATGAGGATTGAGGAGCTGTGTGAAGGACAGCGTGTTCAATACGAAGTCGGCAACGGACCGAAAGGACCACGCGCCGAAAACGTAGAACCGATCTAATCCGAGGTAAGTGACGCGAGTAACTTACCCAATCGTTTGAACTATCAGCAACCCTGGTGTTGCTTGCTGAACAAACGGGCGAGGCAAATTCGCCCGTTCTCTTTTGACGCACACATTTGTGCAACCCCTTTGCGACATCAGCGCTTCGCTGACCATAATCTGAGCCCCGTCGAATCAGATCGCTAGTTGCCGATCGGCAAACGGCGTTTGTTCCCGTCAGTGGGTACCGTCGATCATCAGCCTACCGTCCCTTGCCAACCCACTGTGGCTCACTAAACTAAAACGCGACTTTCTACTCTCTTTCCTCGTTCCTCGTGAGTGCTGATGCCCCCTTCACAATCAACCGCTGCAACTCCCGAACATATTCGGTTGTCAGAAGATAAAAAACGAATCGACAACTGGAAACGCTGGGGTCCGTATCTATCGGAACGACAATGGGGGACCGTACGCGAGGACTACTCTGCGGATGGAGATGCGTGGAATTACTTTCCACACGACCAGTCGCGGAGCCGGGTCTATCGTTGGGGAGAGGACGGATTACTTGGCTTCTGTGATCGGGAATGTCGACTTTGTTTTTCAGCGGCGCTTTGGAATGGTCGTGATCAAATTCTGAAAGAGCGTCTATTTGGTGTGACGGGACCACAAGGCAATCATGGCGAAGACGTTAAAGAGTGCTATTACTATCTTGACTCGTCACCAACTCATTCATACGTCAAAGGGATGTACCGCTACCCCCAATCAGCCTATCCCTACGAACAGCTTGTTGAAGAAAACAAACGTCGTCCATTGACAGAGCGAGAGTATGAACTGGCAGATACAGGAGTTTTCGAAAACAACCGTTTCTTCGACATCTACGTTGAGTATGCAAAGGCGAATTCGAATGACGTTTTGATCAGAATGACAGTGATCAATTGTGGTCCGGAAACAGAAACGGTTTGGCTCCTGCCAACTCTTTGGTTCCGTAACACTTGGATCTGGGGTTGCCGACACGAGGGCTGCACCATGAAACCGTCAATTCGTGAGACGGCGGCAGCCGCTTCTGGCAGTCATCGTGTGGCAACTCGCCACGAAACCTTGGGAGACTTTCGCTTCGATTTTGGCAGTCACCCCAATGGGAATGAGACGAATCTGCTTTTCACTGAAAACGAAACAAACACCAAGCTTTTGTTTGGTTCGGACAACTATACTCCCTACGTTAAAGACGCCTTTCATCGCTACCTGATCGATGGAGAACAGGATGCGGTCAACCCTCAACCGCATGGCACCAAAGTAACTGTCCCCTATCAGTTACGACTGGATCCTGGACAGCAACAAACGATTGTCGCTCGCTTAAGCAAATCGGACACCGACCTGGATTCTCCATTCGACCACAGATTTAGTGAGGTTTTCGAGCAGCGTATCGACGAGACAGACAAATTCTATGCGACAGTCATTCCTGCCAAATGCAACGAAGAAGAACAGACTGTCGCTCGACAAGCGTATGCTGGGTTGCTTTGGACCAAACAGTTCTACCACTATATCGTTGCGGACTGGCTACGCGGAGATGCAAACGTTTCCTCACCACCGGCAGCTCGCTTGCGTGGCCGCAATCACAACTGGAAACACGTTTACGCACGCGACGTGCTATCGATGCCAGACAAGTGGGAATATCCTTGGTTTGCAGCCTGGGACTTAGCGTTCCACATGATTCCGATGTGCCGAATCGATCCGCACTTTGCCAAACGCCAACTGCTCGTACTGCTGCGGGAGTGGTACATGCATCCCAACGGCCAGCTGCCTGCCTACGAGTACGCGTTTTACGATGTCAACCCTCCTGTCCATGCATGGGCCTGTTTTCGCGTCTATCAGATGACCGGGGGCGTCGATCGTGATTTCTTAGCGAAAGCATTCCAAAGACTGCTCTTGAATTTCACTTGGTGGGTCAATCGGGTCGATGCGAATGGCGACAACGTCTTTGCGGGTGGATTCTTGGGCCTCGATAACATTGGGGTCTTCGATCGATCGAAAGGCTTACCGGACAACTCGTCGCTCGAACAGGCCGACGGCACAGCATGGATGGCATTCTACTGCGGAACCATGCTCTCGATTGCCCTCGAACTAGCGAGGGAAGACGAAGCTTATGCCGAAATGGCCTCAAAGTTCCTCGATCACTTTGTGCGAATTACCGATGCGATGAATACGCTCAACGGCAGTGGACTCTGGGACGAAGAAGATGGTTTTTATTACGACTATTTGCATTCCGACGATCAATACTTACCGCTCAAGATACGGTCGTTAGTCGGACTTTTACCGTTAATTGCAGTGGAAATCCTAGACGAAACGCTCGTTGAGCGATTGCCATCCTTTGTGCACCGCTTACGCTGGTTCATGCGTTACCGTCACGATCTGGTCAAACATATTTCCTTCGCAGACTCCGAAAACGGTGTGCGAAAAATGCTGCTTGCCATTCCGGCCCGCAAGAAGCTTGAACGAGTACTTTCTGTCTTGCTAGACGAAGGCGAATTTCTGTCTCCATTCGGTGTGCGGTCGCTGTCAAAATATCACAAACAACATCCGTTTGAACTGGATATTCGTGGAGAAGCTCATCGAGTGAGTTATGTTCCCGGAGAGTCCGACAGCGGGATGTTTGGTGGAAACTCAAACTGGCGGGGTCCCATCTGGTTCCCAATCAACTTTCTGCTGATTGAAGCCTTGGAACGATATCATTCGTTTTACGGAGATGATTTCCAAATTGAGTGTCCGACTGGGTCCGGTAACCTGATGACACTCGACGAAGTAAGTAAAGAGCTTAATCGCCGACTGACAAATCTGTTTTTAGCACCTCAAACGGATCAACCACGACCTTGTCTTTCAGCGGCACCAGATACGAGTTCCCACTGGCAACGTCATCTATTGTTCCACGAATATTTCCATGGAGATACGGGTGAGGGATTGGGAGCCAGCCATCAGACAGGCTGGACAGCCCTCGTCGCTCAGTGCATCGAAAAACTCGTGAAAAACTGAGTTCCCCAGGCCGGCTTCACATCCGCACTCAACGGACACGAGCGACGTACTCAGCAAACTGCTGATACCGGTCATCGTACGCTGCTACTGTGGCCGCAGCGGGTTCCCAAGTCTGCGACGTTCCCGTTGTTTGTTCCTTACAGAAGTCGGACAGAGATTGCGATTTGTTTCCAGCTTGAACCTGAACCATGTAAGCGGCAAGCAGGGCGGCACCTTTCGCCGTACCCTCTTCATCGCCCACTCGTCCAATCACGGGTACGCCAAGGATGTCGGCAAACATTTGCGGAGCAAACCCGCCCTTGGACCGTAGCGCTCCACCAGTCAAGATGACTTTTGTGATTGAGCCGATTTTAGATTTAAGGCTCTCGATACCATAACGCATGGTCATCGCTGGCGATTCAAATAACAAACGTGTCATCACACCCGGATTCGCCAGCAATTCGATGCCCGCACCCTGCAACGTTGCCTTCGCATGCGGCAGCTCAACAACATTCTCACCTTGAAAGAATCCCCACAACATTCCACCGTGACAATCCAGGGGAACTTGCCTAGCCTGATCTGTAAGCTGATCCGCAATCTCGCCAAATGAGCGGCCACTCAAATCGGCCAAGGCGGTAACGTACTGTGCAAATCCAATCGTGCCATTCCTGGCACAGACCATCAACATCGTCAACCGATCAGGAGTCTGTAACACGTTGATTGTCTCGCCTTCGGCCACTATTTTTGTTCGACAAGGCAGATTCCCGGTAAACGAGGTACCCGCGGAAAGCGCAAGCTCCAACTCCCCAGCGGCGGTCGCTACAAGCGTTGTCTGCTGGTCTCCTTCAGGTGCTGCGATCGGCGTTCCTACGGGCAAACCGCCCAACAGATCGCTACCAGCTTCATTGAGTTCGGCGGCAATTTCGCCGGCAGGCACAATTTGCGGAACCAGTTGTTCCAATGGCGTGAATCGACCTTCCAACAACTGATCAAGCTTGCGTAATTTGGTCCGATCAATCTGCCCATCTTCGTCGAGGTTGCCGAACATTCCAGAAGCATCACCAGGCCCCAGCACCCATTGACCCGAAAGATCGTGCACGAGTGAACCCGATGTCACCGACACCCCAGTTACCTTGGCCCACTGATCAGGCTCTGTCTGCATGCGAGCCAGCACATGACAACCGGTCCACCGCGCCGGCATGTGTTCGCCAAACAGCGCAGTCAATTGCTCGCTTTCTGTAACTCCCCGAGGATCATTCCACATGTCACAACCGAACGGTTTTTGACCATCCCCATCAAGTCTTACCATGCAGTGCATGTGCCCGGTAACACCAATGGCAGCCACCTTATCGATTGACTGTTCCTGTACGCTCCCCCGCAAAGCGACCATCGCTTTGCGTAAGGCATCTGTCCAGTAGTGCGGATACTGTTCCAAGTGGCCATTGGAAAGCCCTGGAATGTAATCCTGCTCGTAACTTGCCTCACCGACGGCGATCAGCTTTTTTCGCTCGGGACAATATAGGATCACCGAAAGACCTTGGGTCCCCGCATCGATCGCCAGTACTTCGTTACCACTTAATTGGTCTGTCATCGTATCATCGTTTCTAGAAGGAATTTCGTAGAGACGATCAGAATATAGATTGAACGATGTCGTTGCAACGGTGGAGAGCAATAGAAAGAAACGTCGAGAAAAGGATCGAGGGCTAGACGACGACCGATTTTCGAAGAAAAAGCTGATTTTCCGTCTCGGTGTCGCCTGCAACGGAAAACTTACTCGAAGCGGCCTTCAACCAGAATGGTCGCCAATCTGCCCAAAACATGTTTCGCAAAATAACAAGCGGGCAAGCAAAGTTCGTCCTCTTGATAGGTCACAGAAGATCAAGGGTCTTACAGATTAGCAGCCGGTTGAGGCAAAGACTTCCTGCTAAGAAATAAGCTCGATTGAGAACACAAGCGACGAATTTTCTCTCAGGCGTGAAATTCGAATCACCCGGACTTTCCGTTTCGGCCTCAGAGACAGAATTTATTTCTTGCTTCGTGACTGAGAATTCGATGCTACGATCCGATCACTCGAATACAGAATAGCGAGCCACACGTTCTTCAAGAATCCGTAAAGCTTCCTCGGCGGCATACTGCCGCACTCGTGCAGACGCCTCCGCAGAATGAAAGGCAACATGGGGTGTTATACAGACTCTGCCTTCGATTTCGGCAAGATTGTTCCGCCATGCTTCAAACAAAACCGATTTGGAGGGAGGCTCTTCGGGCAAAACATCAAGTGCAACTGCCGAAAGTTGTCCTTGGCAAATCGCATCGAGGAGTAGAGCATCATCGGCCACGAGCATTCCCCTCGCCGTATTGACCAACATCGCCCCTCGCTTCATTTTCGCAATGAACGTACCGTCCACCATTCCCCGGTTTTGCTTATTACCAGGAACGTGGAGAGATACGATATCCGCCAAACCCAACAAGCTATCCAGATCAGAAACTGACTCAGCTCCCTGGCAGGCATTCACCGCTGGGTCATAAAATATTCGCCGAAACCCAAACGGCTCGGCTCGCCTTAAGACGGCATCACCAATACGACCTGCTCCAATCACTCCCAGCGTTAGTTGAGATGTTGACCTTACTCTTTTCAAGGCGAGCGATTGCCAACGCTGCGGGTTCTTCTTGAGAAAAAATTCTATTTCTCGAATACCGCGCAACATATCCAGAATCATCGCCAAGGCGGTGTCCGCTACTTCACCCACGCAGTAGTCGGGCACATTAGAAACGACAACGCCTCGATCATGACAAGCTTCCAAACAGATCTTATCGTAACCAACTCCCTGCCGAACCACTCCACGAAGGCTACGAAACTGGCCCAAGAATTCAGAATCGACAATTGTTTGGTGGACCACTGCGACTTTAATTTGGTCAGCCAAGCTGGTGTCCGTTGTGAGCTGATCACCTAAGATGCTTCGTTCGATTTCCAAACCATCTGTTGCTGGTTCTACTAGAAGGATTTTCATCTAATCAGTCTGTCGAATCCAAAAAATATTCCGTGAACTTCAAACCATGCAAACCTGCTTGACGCCGATAAATTGCATTTTCAGTGGTTACAGGATCTTCCGCGACAGTTCGTTGTATTGCATGACATGCTGCTTCATTTTCATACAACCACATCACTACAACTCGACCCTCCTGATCGCAATAACGCCCTAGGAAGCGGGCGCCGTGTCGCTCATGAACCGGTTTCACCAATTCATAGAACACTCGGTCGGCAGAGTCGTGGTCGGACCCTTGTGACTCATAGATTCGCATTCGAATCATCAAGTATTTCTTTCTGTTTAAGAGCAGCGATGAAAGGTTCGAGATCCGATTCGCAGAACCATGGTCTTCTCGGCATGCTGGTCAACAGGTCAAGGGTACGACCCGATCCAAGTCGATCAATTAGCGGCAAGACCCACTCTTGTCGAATGTTGCACTGACCGGCTAGTTGGAAGAGACGGTATTCAGCCCCAGGCGCAGCCAATCCCAGGTCGGCCTCGCTCACAAGAAAAGCCGCCTCGTCTGGCGACAGGTCATCCCGATGTTCGGAAGCAAGTGCAATTGCATCTTCAAGCCGTAAATTTCGACCACCGATTCCCACGCCAGCGATGGAACCATCTATCCAGGTGCACCCCGACAGCAATGCAGATCGACTCGTTTCGATGGCCAGCCCTAGATTATTGTGGGCATGGTATCCAATCGCACCATTCCATTTGGATCGAACGGCTGACACAATTCTTGGCACCTCTTCCACCCTTACCGCACCACGCGAATCTGCAAGATAAATGGCGGCAACTTCTTGCGGTACTCTTTCCGTTACAGCAGCGATCCGCTCAAGGGAAAAGGAGCTGACGCTCGTAAAATTCAGCGTAACTTGAAATCCATGTGCAAGACATTGTTGCGCCAGTGAAATCGCCCGATGTGGAGAAGACACATCCACTGGTATTCGCAACAAGTCGATTAATCCAGCGCGTTTTTCCAACACCTGTGCCGGATCGTCAACGTTCGGTCGAATCATTCCCGCGAGAATGATCGATTCACCGACTTGACTCCGTATCCGACGGATCATCTTCGGAGGACATCCGGCCGCTTCGGGAAGAGATGCCAGATCATCGCAATAACCGATTTCGATCACATCGACATCGGCTAGCACATTTGTTGCCACGGCCTTCATCACGGCTTGATCAGAAAAACACCAATCATTCAGGTATCCTCCGTCTCGAAGTGTGACATCCAGAACCACAGGTAATTTATCGGTAAGACGAATCATCATCAGTCTGCTGACACCCGATTAAAATCAAGAATAAGGATATCGCGATAACCTATTTGCTGAGACCGCGAGCGAATGGGCGAGACGCTATGGTACGTTCTACGATCATCAATCAGGATCAAGTCGAACGGTTCTAACAACGTCGTCTCAAGAATCAATCTCTTTCCTTCGTCAAACACGCTGTTCTCACCTCCAACAATGCCCGATCGGTTAACCCCCACAATTGCAACGTAATCGTGGCCATCCCGATGTATGCCTTCAGGTGCCGGCAGGGACGGCTCGACAGTGGCTTCACTGCGGATTTGGTGAACATTCACCTTCCAATTCACCAGCGATTTACCAATTTGCATGACGAGGAATCGTAAGAGACCGCGCAACAGGGAAGAATTTCGCACACTTGCATCTAAAGGAAAGAATTCACGTTGTATTCCACCCGCAACCGGATTGAGTTCGAGCGATTGAAAAAATGGTGAATGAGGCAAAGGGGTGATCTCATTGCCCTCATCGCAAACGGCAAAAGAACCAAATCGACGTCTTCTTAGACCCCCGATTTCTTTCGGATAATAAGCGTCGAAAGGGAGATCGCCAAAACTAGAAAAAAATGTATTACCGTCACAAGACTTACAATTGTCCATGATCACCGGCTCGACATCAAAACCATTCATCTGCTGCAGGGGGCTCGGCTCAACTTTCATTTGGCAACGCCTTCAATTTTCAAAAAAACGGAATTGACAGTATCGCCGTTTCCGCTAGTCCATAACCTAGAATTCGAGAGTCATCAGAACTTATACGTCATTTCTACAACTCAAGCGACAATTTCGTCAGCAAATTGTTTTGGAACCACACTCAGATAGTCACATGAGAACTGCGAATCAGAATGGCACGGACCCTATGAATGCCAATGACAAGACCAAGAACTACGGTCCGAACTCTGAAAATCAAACCGAATGGTCATGCAACGATTTAACAGTTGTCGATCGCTTTGAATCAATCGTTTCGATCTGTGCAGAACGAAGCGCTCTCAACTGCGACAATCGAACACTGTCGTACGACGAGCTAAATCGCTGGGTCAATCGTATCGCCCACAGGGTGATTCATTCGTGCAGCTCGAACAAAACCCTTGATGGCGATCTGCCAGATCGCCTCATCAACTTAGCGAACCTAGGACCTGACAAGGTGGCCGCGAATCTTGCCGCTCTAAAGTCGGGTAAGACACTGATTTCGCTTAATCCCAACAGTAGCGCTCAACGGCTGTCGAAAATTATTTCCGACTCTAAACCAAGCGCAATCTTGACATGCTCTCAGATGACCAGCCGGGCAAAACAGCTTTCCAATGGTTGTTGTCCAATCATCGACGTTAGTCGCGAATCGGTAGCCTTACCGGAAAACAACCCAGGCTTATCAATTTCACCACAAAGTATCGCCTACATTGCCTTCACCTCAGGATCGACAGGATCACCCAAAGGTGTCATCCATACTCACAGCAGTCTCGTCGAAAGCATAAAGGTTTGGCATGACATCATCCCTATCGTTCCGAGCGACCACTGCGTGTTGTTTACTCAGGGAACTGGGTCTGCTTTAAAAATCCTTCTAAGCAGTTGCCTGTTCGGAGCGACACTTTTCGCAAAAGACATCCAAACCCAAGGATTCACGAACTCGGCAGATTGGATCCGACGAAATCGAATTTCGGTTTTAACGATTCCTCCTCAACTCTACCGAACATTGACCGCTGAGTTGTCGCACGACGATCACTTTCCGGACGTCCGAATACTTCGACTAAATTCAGATACCGTATTCCCCTCGGACCTAACTGAAGCGTGTCGACGCTTCGGCCCCAACTGCACCTTTATCAATGCTTTAAGTACAACTGAAACTGGAATGGTATCGGCCCTCTCCGTGCAATTGAAAAACGTTGATGAGAATTGCGATGTTTCTCCTTGCGATCCAGTCAAGGGTACGGACATCTTCATAATGAACGGCGACGACGCTCCTTTCCAGCGGAAGGGCTCGGGAATCCTAGGCATCACCGGCAACCAAGTGGCGTTGGGATACTGGACCGATCCAGACTTAACTGAAAAGCATTTTTTCTCATCTCCCGCCGATCCACAAAAACGATCTTTTCGGACAAGCGACGTGGTCTATATTAATGACGACGGTCAACTTTCCATCCTCGGGCGGAGCAATAATCAAATCAAAGTCCGTGGCAATTTCGTTAATCTGAGCGAAGTTGAAGGTTGTTTATTGCAACATCCCAATGTGAAAAAATCCGCATTAAAGGTGGACCGAGACAATGAGCAAGGCGCGCGGATAATCGCCTTCGTCCAGGTGGACAACGTCGACAAGAACATTCGCGCAGATATCATGAGCTTCCTAGAAAGCCGAATTGAATCTTATATGTTACCTGCAGACATCGTGACAATTCAGGAAATGCCACTTTTACAAAATGGCAAGATCGACGCTGATCAATTAGAGCTACCAGCTACCGTTTCCACAAACGAATCACAAGCCACCAACGACATCGAACGCGAAGTCTTGACAGTCTGGTCAGAAATCCTCGACAACAAAGCGATTCGTTTGGAGGATGACTTCTTTTATCTCGGGGGCAACTCCCTACTCGCCATCCGCATGATGATTCGACTCGAACAGCGCCTGATGGTTCATGTTCCGATGCACCTGCTGAGTGAAGCATCCACGGTTGAACATTTTGCTGCCGAATTAATCAAGATCGAAAACGTCTCCCCGCCCAAACCAGTCCGTGGAACGGCAGCGAAGTCTAGCTATCAGGGATCCTACCCGCTTTCATTTCCTCAGCAACGCCTTTGGTTTATCGCCCAACTAGAAGAACAAGTGGCGGCCTACAACATGTCGTCAACCTATGAATTCGAGGGCGAGCTCGACAAGGAAAATTTACGTCGCGCCGTTGAACGAATTGTGCATCGACATGAACCGCTGCGAACCGTTTTCAACCAAGGCGATGACGGTCAAATCTACCAATCCGTTCTACCAAAAAGTCATTTCAAACTTTCCTTTTATGATTTGACGTCTCATTCAGAAGCCGAACAAGCAACGAAAGTCGCCGAACATCAACAGAGCCAGGAAAGAACAGTATTTGATTTAAGCTCCGACCTGATGCTCCGAGCCATTCTGATCAAACTAAATGCAGATCGCCACCTGCTTTTACTCACGATACACCACATCGCCACCGACGGATGGTCCCATCGAATTCTGCAACGTGAATTATCCTACTTCTACACGGCTGAGCACGCTGGAGAGGAGCTGCCACTTACGGATCTAGATGTTCACTACAAAGACTTTGCAATCTGGCAACAAAACTCTGCATCGCGTCACGCTTCACAATTGGATTACTGGCTAACACAACTAAGCAACTTGCCTGATCTTGATCTCCCAACCGATCAACCTCGGCCAAACATTCAGACGCATCGCGGTGGTTCGACACCTATCAGACTAACCCTACCCCTGGCAAAACAACTGCAAAACAAAGCAGCTGAATCCCACGCAACGACTCACATGCTGCTGATGGCAGTATTTCAGGTCCTGCTACAGCGATATGCTGGACAAGACGATTTTGGCATTCTGGTACCGATTGCAGGTAGAAACGATCCCGACTTGGCCTATCAAATCGGCTGCTTTATCAACGTACTCGTGATTCGTGCAGATCTGTCTGGCAATCCTTCTTTCGATGAACTCGTGAGTCGCGTACGGGACACATCCCTTGGCGCGTACAGTCAACAGGAAGTCCCCTATGATCAGATCGTCGAAAACACTTGCGCACAAAGAGATCTAAGTCGCAACCCGCTCGCCCAAGTCCTATTCCAGTATTCCGACACCGATACAAACGAACTTGATTTCCCGAACTTAAACGTGAAGCGACATCCCTCACTTGGATTGAATGCGAGATTCGATCTGGAATTGAATCTTGTCGCAAATGAAACCGGGATCGCCGGTGAGTTGGTCTACAACACCGATCTTTTCCAAGCAGCGACGATCGATCGCCTTACGGGACACTTCTACCAGCTACTTGAGTCGATTGCCAAAGACACAAGCCAACCGATCGCAAATCTGCAAATGCTTTCGGCACCAGAACAGCAACAAGTTTTATTCGACTGCAATCAGACTTCCGTTGACTTTCCTTCAGAAAACAGCGTCCATCAGCTGTTCGAAGAACAGGCCCAGCGAACCCCCGACTCGATTGCAGTTGAGTTCGAAGAACAAAGGCTTACCTATCAGGAGCTAAATCAACGAACCAATCAACTTGCACACGACTTGCGTCATCGAGGAGTACAAACTGGCGACTCGGTGGGGCTCTGCCTGGAGAGATCTCCGGAAGCGATCGTCGGAATTCTGGGAATCCTGAAAGCGGGTGCCGCCTATGTGCCTCTCGACCCCGACTATCCTTCACAACGGCTTGAGTTCATGATTCGAGATACCAATCTCGCCTTCATCGTGACGAAACCAGATTTCCGAGAACTTCCGGCAACGGATATCAGCGAGGTTTACCTGGATACGAACGTCAGTCCAACCAATAAGAAACCCTGCGACGCCCCGCCGATCAATCTCACACAAGAGTCCACTGCCTATGTGATGTTCACCTCGGGTTCCACGGGCCGACCCAAAGGTGTCGTGATGCCCCATCGTGCGTTGCGTAACTTAGTGCAATGGCAAATGGACCAGGAATGGATGGGGCCGGCGCGTACTCTACAGTTTGCTTCGTGCAACTTTGATGTTTCCTTTCAAGAGCTAATGACGACGCTCGGCAGCGGTGGCACCTTGGTTTTGGTTTCCGAGTTAACTCGCCGAGATCCGGTCGAACTCTGGAAGCTGATCAACCAGGCACAGGTCGAACGCCTGTTCTTGCCGTTTGTCATGTTGCAGCAACTCGCCACGGTGGGTACTCACGGTGGAACAACCTTACGTGAGATTATTTCAGCCGGTGAATCGCTTCAACTCAGCCCTGAAATTCGGCAGCTTTTCCACCGACTCGAAAGCTGTCGTTTGCACAATCATTACGGTCCCACTGAAAGTCACGTCGTGACTTCTCATGTGCTGGATTGTGACATTGACAACTGGCCGAACGAAGCACCGATCGGAAAGCCGATCGCAAATACGCAAATCTATCTGCTTGACCAACAACAACAACCCGTACCGATCGGGGTAAGCGGTGAGCTTTACATCGGTGGCGAATGTCTGGCCAACGGCTACTTAAATCAACCCGAATTAACCGCAGAGAGATTCATCTCCAATCCGTACAGCAACGAGCCCGATTCTCGGCTTTATCGCACAGGCGACCTCTGTCGCCGTCTGCCCGGCGGCACACTTGAGTTCATGGGGCGATGCGATGACCAGATTAAGCTGCGAGGATTTCGTGTTGAACTTGGCGAAATCGAGTCGGCTCTCCTAGCACATCCCGATGTTGCCCAAGCCGTTGTGGTAGTGCGTGACCACCAAGCCAGTGACCAACGTTTAATTGCCTATTGCGTTCCGCATGAATCGGCAACCTTGGAGATTTCCTCAATCAAACGAGAACTCAAAGATTTGTTGCCCGATTACATGCTGCCTTCTGCATTTGTGGAATTGGAAACCTTTCCGCTTACAAACACCGGCAAGCTTGACCGTCGTGCCTTGCCCGTTCCCGATGATTCGAGACCCGAATTGGATGTTGGTTACGTCGCACCAACGACTGAAAGACAAGAACAGCTTGTAGCGATTTGGCAGGAACTTCTAGAGCTGGAACAGATCGGCATCCATGACAATTTCTTCGAACTCGGAGGGCATTCCCTACTCGCCATGAGGCTGCTGGCGATCATCGATCGACGACTTAACATCACCTATTCGCTGAAGGATTTTTTCCAAAATCCAACAATCGACGGATTGATTCAGGCGAGCGATGAACCTATCTCTGTCGCGCCAGAACTGTTGTCGATCCATCAACCAGACATTTCGAATCAAAACAAATTCCCGCTCGTTGTTGCTCCCAATCTCTTTGGCCATATCAACGAATGGATTTCATTTCTCACAGAGTTCCAACTGGATCGGCCTGTTTATGGTCTGCAACTAGCCGGTCATGCTCCCTATTGGACTGAGAATCCTTCCATCGAAGAGATCGCGACCAGAATGATAGACGCTTTGGACGATCGCATCATGGAGCAACCAATCCATTTCCTAGGGCACTCTTTCGGAGCTTACCTGGCCTACGAAATGGCACAGCAACTTGAGCGCCGAGGCAAAAAACCTGCCTCGGTTATCCTGATCGATGCTCGCCCGTTCACTCAACACCCTTCTTGGCGATTTCGCGACTTTTTATCGATCGCGTCCAACGCACCTTTCTGGCTGGTGAATGAATTACAAGTTTACGGTGCGGGTGATTTAATGCAGCGTTTTCAACGCCGTCTGAAAAGCAAACGCACCTCAAGCGATGCAACAGATAACCCAGCGTCATCACTTGAACAGTATGCCGTGCGTGCGATGCAGCAAATATTCAACTTGTCTGACTTTTCCAGCCTGTACCAGGATCGCTTGGTTCAAAGCTACTTGGCGTTTATTGCTTATCAAATGCAACCGACAAACAACCATGTGATTTACTTGAAGAGCCGAGTAAGAAATCTGATTCACCGTCACTCACACAACGGGAACTGGGACAACCTGGTAAATCCCGGATCACTGGATGTCTTTACGATTCCGGGCGATCACGGTGAACCACTCCACGACTTGTGGCAAAACGAGTTCTTTCGAATTTTGCAAAAAGCGTTGAAAAAGATCGATCAGGTCGATGGCTGACGGGACGCATCAAATATCACTCGCTAGGTCAATTCGGAATCATCTCAAACAACGGCGGCCAAACAAGTTGCCTGACGAACGGTTTGCGCCCAAATCGCGAAAGGTGTTCCAGGGAGGTCAAAACCATTTCCCCTCAAGGCACACGGTGAATTCCCTCCGAGGCATCGCATCAAAAAGCAACTTCGCCTAATATCATATGAGACCACTGATGCTCCGCCTCTAATCACCTTCCATCCACCCCGCCAGCAGCCATCATGGATTTTGCCGTCGAACCCATGGTTCTCATCGCAGGCACGTTATTATTTGCCAGCATTGTATTCAGCAAGCTTTCTGATCGCTTCGGAATCCCAACCCTATTGCTTTTTCTCACCGTCGGCATGTTAGCTGGCTCCGAGGGCATTGGCGGGATTGCCTTCGAATCCCCACAAATAACCCGAGCTGTCGGCACGGTTGCATTGCTCTTAATCCTCTTCGCCGGTGGTCTTGATACGGAATGGAAATCGATCAAGCCTGTACTCGCGCCCGGCTTAGTACTTTCCACCGTCGGCGTCGTCATGACTGCCCTGCTTCTCGGCGCCTTCGCTTCCTTTATTTTAGGAAGTTATTCTGAAATCCATATCGGTCGAGGTGGTCTTGCTTGGCTGCCCGCCTTACTACTGGCAGCCATCGTTTCTTCCACGGATGCAGCGGCTGTTTTTGGTGTCTTTCGAACTAGCGAAGTTCAGCCCCCGGAACGAATTCGTTACTTATTGGAATTTGAGTCGGGCAGCAATGACCCCATGGCAGTCCTGTTAACCACCGCGATTCTAGGATTCATGACTCAGGATGAAGGGATCGCGACGTATCTCGCCTTAGATCTCGTCTTACAACTTGGTTTGGGAGCGATAATTGGATGGTTGCTCGGCTTCACGGGCACGTTGATCGTCAATTACCTTAAGCTCTCTTCGGAGGGACTTTATCCGTTACTTGTGCTTGCAATTGGACTGTTGACGTTTGGAGTCACCGAACTGACGGGCGGCAACGGATTTCTGTCTGTCTATGTCGCCGGGCTCGTCTTAAGAAACGGAATTGTTCCCCGGCGCGAGGCAATTATTTCATTTCACGACGGGCTCTCCTGGCTGGCGCAGATCAGCATGTTTATCGTGCTGGGTTTGTTTGTATTTCCCTCTCGGCTTCCAGCGGTCGCGATCCCTTCCCTCGTGATTGCCTTATTCCTAATGTTTATTGCTCGCCCGATAAGCGTTACCCTCTGCCTGCTTCCATTCCGTCAAAGCCGCGAACAAATTGCTTTTGTATCCTGGGTCGGCCTGCGTGGTTCAGTGCCCATCGTATTGGCAACTTTCCCTGCAACCTACGGCATCGAAGGAGCTGACGACATTTTCAATGTTGTCTTTTTCATTGTGCTCACGTCAGTCCTCATTCAGGGACTGTCATTGATCCCATGTACGCGGTGGCTATTTCCGCCCCACAAGAAATTCTGAGTGCGCCTCATCACGTGCAAACGTCACCAGCAGCAACCGATCCATCCAGCTTGGATCTGGAAACACTTCGATTTAGAACCATTCGAACTGCGGCTTAATCAACGGCTCTTCTGCCAACGGCGATTTCAGCAGCCGATGCCCAAGCCTTGCCATTCACTTCGGACAACACTTGGATTTTTACGTAGCGTGCCTTGACAGGCGTACCACATGGAACGGATTGTACTGTGCGAACTTTTTCAAATTGGGTTTCCACAACCGGCTCACCAAATCCCTCGGAACTATCACCAACAAAGAACCGCGTTTTCGCAAACGTTCCATTCCAGCTTTCATCTTGCCGTGCGAGATAATAAAAACGATCGATTTCGAATTCACCACCCAAGTCCAATACCAAGCTATGGGGATGTTTATCGAGACGGCCAGAAAATCGCGTATGCCAATGGGTACGAGAATCCCCATCGACTGCGGACGCAGCATCGCGACCGGCCACATCACGTTCGCTACTCACTTCAACAACCTTCATTTGCTTTGCCGGAATTCGATTCTTAACTCGAATCTGATTCACCCGCTTACGTTTTTGTTGTGGCGGCCGGGTGGATCCCCATTTCGCTTGCCGATCACGTTCATGCAGCGCACGACCTTGATAGCTGCCCGGTTGAACGGGATCATGAGATTGCTTTGCGAATTGCTTAAGCCGATCGAGAATATCAGGGTGTTGTGCTGCCAAATCGTGCTTTTCACTAATGTCGGCTGCCAGGTCATAAAGGGCCCACTCGCCATTACGTTTCGTCCGGATCGCTTTCCAATTCTTCATTCGAACAGCAACCTGGGAACCATATTCCCAGTAGAGAAATTCATGCTCGACTTGTGGTTTACCCACCGCTTGCTCTCCTAAGAGTTCTGGCAAAAACGACAAACCGTCAATGTCATTCGGGGTTCGGGCACCGGAAAGTTCTGCAAGCGTCGGTAGAACATCAGGTTGATAACAAAGCAAATCACTAACCTGCCCTGCCTTAATTTTCCCAGGCCAACGCACCAGATAAGGAATTCGTAATCCTCCCTCAAAAAGATTGCCTTTACCGCCTCGAAATTCAACACCCGTGCGCGGATCAACGTTCGGGCCAAAAAAACCTCTCGGATACTGAGAGCTACGGAATCGGTCCTGCCCGCCGTTATCTCCCGTAAAGAAAACAATCGTGTTTTCCTCGAGGGAAAGTTCTTTCAACAACGCAATCACTTGGCCTAGATTACGGTCGACCATTGTCACCATCGCAGCATAGTTCTTCACATCCTGAGCAATCTTCTTATCGTCCATCCACGCATCATCTCGGTAGACGTCCCAGGCAGGATCATTCGCGGGAATGTCATACATCCCATGTGGAGGAGTAATGGGCAAGTAGCAAAAAAACGGGCGATCTTGATTGTCGCGAATGAACTTAAATGCTTCCTTCACAATTTCGTAGTGCGAATAGGTCTCACCCGAACGACCTCCTTGATTGCCAGCAAGTGGCACCTCCTCGCTGTTTCGAATCAGGTAAGGCGGGTAAAAGGAGTGCGCATGTACTTGATCGTAATAGCCGTAAAACAAATCAAATCCATGTTGCTCAGGAACCCCCGTTGAACCTCTGCCGCCCGCACCCCATTTCCCAAAACCACCGGTGACATACCCCTGCTGTTTAAGCAACGACGCAATCGTCACTTCATCAGCACGCAAGGGAGTTCCGCCATCATTTGCCCGCACCGATGCATGCCCCATATGTTTACCGGTCATTAATCCACAACGCAAAGGTGCACAAACGGGTGCAACGGCAAGTGCCTGGGTAAATCGGATCCCCTCACGCGCCATTTGATCAATATTTGGCGTTCTCAAATGTGGATTTCCCATATGAGACAATTCGAAATATGCAAGCTCATCCGACATCAAATAAACGATGTTCGGCAAGCGATCCTTTGCCAAACAATCAGCTTTTGCAATCACAACGACAGTCATCAAAAACACGATATGTTTCATGAATTTCCCTTTTGGCCGCGTACCGATTAGGTAACGGAAAATCAACCGCAAACCGTCATCATACCAATCGACAGCGCAAGATAACTGACTTTTTTCGGCCATGGAAACAACAGCGCGAAACGGGCCATATTTGCTGGGCTTTTCGCAATGCGATGAGCAGCTAGGGCAGGGCACTTGCCTCGAGCGCAAGTGCCGCCCCGATGATCCCCGCATGACCGCGAAAATCGGCTGGCACGAGCTTGGCGCGGGTCTGCAATTCGTGCAGAAACTTTTTTGATTCGCCGCTAATCCCACCACCAAAGATAATGAGATCAGGCCAAACGAGCGAATCCACATGACTCAAATAACGCTGCACTCGTTTCGTCCATTGAGCCAAGGTTAACTCACCGTCTTCGAAGAACCGACCGGCTGCTCGCTGTTCGGCAATATAACCATCGAGCTCAAGTTCACCCAATTCAAGATTCGGCGAAAGCTGCCCATCGACAAATAGAGCGCTGCCAATTCCAGTACCAAAGGTAAGCATCAGCACGACGCCCTGTTGCCGAAATTCTCGCCCGGCACCAAATTGCATCTCCGCCAGACCAGCAGCATCCGCATCGTTGATCAAGCAAACCTTTTTACCGAATCGAGATATTAGCAAATCACGTCCGTTCACACCCACCCAACTGTCGTCAACATTCGTCGCATTGTGCACGACACCAGCTCGGACAACTCCCGGAAAAGCGCAACCCATGGTATCGCAAGGTCCAAATTGCATGGCAATCTGGTCTACGATTTCCCCAATCGTTTCGATGACAGCGGTCGGAGTCGCTGGACAAGGCGTTGGGATTCGGACGCGTTCATGTAACATCTGACCTGAACGCAGATCAACCGTGGACCCCTTAATGCCCGAGCCACCCACATCGATCCCAAGTGCAGTGGTCAACGCCGGTCCCCTCCTTGTAAATCATGGTAACTTCGACACGTCCGCTTGCTGACCATAGAAAGGTTTTTCATGGATTCACAGAATAGGCAATCACGACGCTAATTTTACGAATTCATTGTTCATGGAGCAATGGCAGCCCGTTGCCGACTTCCCCACGAAAAATACCGAGTGCCACGATAGCGGCCGATGATTCAATTCAACTCCAGGCGGCGTCACACCGGATCCAATCCGTGTTCCCTCTATCACGCGGGCACCGTCGACACGCCTGACGGGTAGGTAACTCGACAAAGTCTACTTTGTATCAAACGCGTAGAGCTGGGAAGCCGTTCGCACGTATAACGTTCCATCAACAATCGCGGGAGTTGCCAAGATCGGTTCAGCAAGATCGTTTCGAGCAAGTTGTCGGGGAGTGTCTCCGCTGACATCAATCGTTGAAACGATCCCAGAAGCTGAACAAAGATAGAGTACATCACCACAAAGAATGGGCGATGCATAATAGGTCCCTGTCGCTCCCATACGCTTTCGATACAATCGTTTGCCACTCACCAAATCGATGCAGGTGAGAATACCACCATTCTTGACCATGTAAATCCGACGTTTGTGATAGATGGGAGATGGTACTTCCGGTATTGCCTTGCGTTCAAGTACGTCAACATTTGCATCCGTCACCTTTCCTTTTGCATTAAGTTGAACCGAAAGCAAACCGTGTTCACGGATACGATCGCCTCGATCACCTAGTTGGTCACGAAACCGATTCCATTCAGCCCGCTCCACATAGCCACTCCTGTCACGATCCAAACTCCGGAACATGATTGGCATTTTTGTTTGAGCCGCATCGGCCCCTTCGGGACGATGAAAGACCGCGAGATATTTCGGTAGTTCTTTCTTGTCGAGACGTTGATCGGCATCTTGATCATGCTTTTGCAACAACAGTTCGTATTCAGGTTGTTCTGGAACGAGTTCCGGTTCGCCCGTTTGATTCCAAGTTGCAACAAATAATTTACCTTCAGCCAGAATCGGAGTGCTGGTCGCTGTTGTGCTGGCCTTGATCGACCAAACAAGTTCGCCATCATCCCGCTGGTAGGAGGCAATCCCATTCGAGCTATGCAAGACAATTTGATCCTCCCATCGGATGGGAGTTCCCGTACATGATTTGTCAGGTCCAAACCGACCCGCACACTTTTTTTTCCAAATCAACTCCCCCGTTTCCATTGAGAGCGCAAGCAGGAAGTGATCAAAATAAGTGCCGCGATAGAGGATTACACGATCGCCCCAAATGATCGGCGAAATCGCATTTCCGCCATAGGTCTTGGCCGTCGGCATAGAAAAGGTCCACCGTTTGTTTCCCTGGCGATCAAAACAGATCAGACCACAAGATCCAAAATAGGCCACCACCGACTCACCATCGGTTGCAGGGGTACTGCTCGCTGGGCTAAACGCGGGATGTCCCTTTTCGATCTGTTTGCTGGGGACCTGTCTGCGCCACTTCACCTGGCCCAACTGCCGGTCAATACACCACACTTCTAAAAGCTTCTGGGTTGAATCGTATGACGTGAAGAATAAATCATCCTGCCAAATACATGGAGACGAATGCCCCTCGGGCACCTTGAGACTCCAAAGAACCTTTTCATCAGGTCCAAAATCAATCGGTGCGGCGACTGACGAATCGGCAATACCACTTGAATTCACACCGCGAAACTGAGGCCACGTCACCTCACCCCTTGCCGGTAATTCCGCGATAACAAGAACAACAGCGATCACACACCACGGATAAAATCTGAAAACCATCGGAGTCACTCATAAAATGAAAAAGCATCGACTAGCAAAATACAGCCTGGCTGTTAGATCGAGGCAAGTAACCGTTTTCAAATCCAATCAGACGCTCTGATCTCACACCACAAGACCTTGTCCTGCAGTATTCATCAGAGAAACTGGCCGTCAAAAATCACCACCATTGTCTCGATCCAAGTCTTCGGAAACGTTTCCTTCTCAGCGTAGATCTTACCAATAAGCCTCACGACACGCACACGTTTTCCAAACCGATGAATCCACACAGCCGAAGGACGGATACCATCAACATCACCGGCGTCGCAGATGATTACGCGAACAATTCCGGAACAGACCAAGCATTGATAGAGAATTGCCTGGCGAGTGCCGATTGGGAATGATACCGGCAATTATTTTGTTGCAACGAAATAAGACAACCACGCATTGAACCGAAACCGGTGTTGCCTACAGCTGGTGCAGAGGCGTTCACTATTTGCCCGCTTCATGAATCGATTTTGGAATCACAGTTAAAATAAACAAATGGCTCGCCATACCGTAGGCAAACGCTTCTGTGCAAATTCCAAGGATTAACCTACATTTCAATGAAAGGCGTCAAAATCGGATCGTTCGAAACTTGAATCGTTGACGATCGAGTTCCGACAGGTACGCATACATTCCGATTGAGTTCGCTACGTTTGAGACGTCGCCCTAAGGAGCTTCCGGACGTGAAACAAGTTTTGCAACATCTACGCACGGGCAAACTCGAACTGGCCGAAGTTCCCTGTCCAGCTCTTCGATCGGGTCACCTGTTAATCCAAACGACGCACAGCCTGATCTCTCCTGGCACAGAACGGATGTTGGTGGAATTCAGCCGAGGAAATCTCATCTCCAAAGCCCGCTCGCAACCCGATAAAGTGAAACAGGTTTTGGACAAGATTAAAACCGATGGACTGCTGCCAACCTTGGAAACGGTTTTCAGTCGATTGGATGAACCGATCCCGATGGGCTATTGCAATGTTGGACGAGTCATCGAGGTAGGTCGTGGCGTCCGCGATTTCAATGTGGGTGACTTAGTTGCTTCCAATGGAAACCATGCCGAGATGGTGTGTGTGCCATCGACGTTAGCGGCTCGCATTCCAGAAGAGGTTTCCAGCGACACAGCAACCTTCACGGTGATGGGTGCCATCGCGCTTCAGGGTACTCGGCTGATAAACCCAACTTTTGGAGAGCGGTTCACCGTTGTGGGACTTGGCTTACTGGGGCTCGTAGCGGTTCAGTTCCTGCGTGCGCAAGGCTGTGGAGTTCTCGCAGTGGACGTCGACCAGGGACGTTGCAATATGGCTGCAGCAATGGGCTGCGAAACCGTCAATGCGAGTACCGGCGATCCAATTCGGGCAGCGACGACCTACAGCAATGGGAAAGGAATGGATGGCGTACTCATCACCGCTTCATCACCCAGTGATGAAATTATGCATCAAGCTGCTACGATGTGTCGAAAACGCGGTCGCATTGTCCTCATCGGCTCAGTGGGCTTGAATCTAAAACGTGCTGACTTCTACGAAAAAGAACTATCATTTCAAGTCTCTTGTTCTTATGGACCAGGACGCTATGACCCAACTTACGAAGATCAAGCTTGTGATTACCCACGAGGCTTTGTCCGATGGACGGTTGCTCGGAACTTCGAAGCTGTCCTGGACGCCATGGCAAGAGAACAAATCAATGTCGCGGAGCTCATCACCCGCACGATGCCACACACTGAAGCTGCACAAGCCTATGATGCAATCCTGAATGACCGCTCGGTCATCGGCGTTGTGATGCAGTATCCAAAAGGCGATCCGCCGCTCACCCGCACCATCCGCCGCTCAACTGCAAAAACAGTCGTGAGCCCGCCGACCGCACCCGTCGTCGGCATGATCGGCGCCGGCTTATTCTCCAAAGGCGTGCTGCTCCCGGCAATTCGAGACGCCGGCGTAAGAATTGCTTCGGTTGCGTCAGCCGGTGGCCTCTCCAGCCAACATGCAGGAAAAAAATTCAACGCCGATGAAATGACAACTGATACGCGGGGCATCTTACAAAACGATAAAATCAACACGGTGTTTATCACCACTCGACATGGTTCTCATGCGGATTTCACGATCGATTCGCTTGAATCCAACAAACATGTCTTCGTCGAAAAACCATTAGCCATTGACGCCGAAGGCCTCGCGCGCGTCACCGCCGCCTATGAAAAGCATGCTCAACAACACTTGATGGTCGGTTTCAACCGTCGTTTTGCACCCCACGCTGTCAAAGCGAAAGAATTACTCGCCTCGCGATCAGAACCCATTGTTGTCAACATCCTTGTCAATGCGGGCGACATTCCACCGGACACCTGGCATCACGATCCGGAAGTTGGCGGCGGTCGAATCATTGGTGAGGGCTGTCACTTTATTGATCTCGCCATGTTCCTCGTCGGAAATCCGATTCGAACCATTCAAGCTGTCATGTTTGGTCCAGATTGCGGTACCCCGCGAGATGACAAGACTTCAATTAGCATGACTTTTGATGACGGTTCGATCAGCACGATTCACTATTTGGCCAATGGCCCCAAGGCGTACCCGAAAGAAACAGTGACAATTTTTAGCGAAGGGCGCGTGCTGGAAATTGCCAATTGGCGACGCATGAACGGCCACGCCTGGGATCTACCCAAAATGCGGCAAAAAATGGACAAGGGGCATCGTGCCGAGGTGGCGGCTTTCTTGAAAAATATCGAACAAGGTGGCCCACCCCTGATTCCCTACAGCGAATTGGAACTGGTGACTCGTGCAAGCTTTGCTGCTGTCCGTGCGGCCATTGAGCACACCACCATCAACCTCGATGACTAGCAAGCGCCCCATCGCCTCTCGCTAAGCGCCTCTCGCTAAGCGCCTCAAACGCTTGCTATAAATTATTGACTATCGCGTTGCTTTCGTCAGCCATCGGTCGAGTTGGTTGGCGAACGCCTGTTTATCTTTCGAATTAAAGTTAGACGGACCACTGGTAACTTGCCCATCAGCTCGTAAATCGTCCAACATATTGCGTACGGCCAAACGCTCGCCCACATTTGCTTCGGTGTACAATTCCCCACGTGGATTCAATGCTTGACCTCCATCGGCAACCACGTTTGCCGCAAGTGGAATGTCGGCAGTGATCACCAAATCACCGGGTTCCATAAGTTCGACAATACGTCGGTCAGCGATATCCATCCCAGTCTGTACGGGAACACACGCGATGTATTCCGACTTGGGTATCCGCAATTGTTGATTCGCAACGAGCGTCACCTTCGTCTTGGTGCGAACTGCTGCTCGAAACAACAACTCTTTCACCGCACTCGGACAAGCATCTGCATCGACCCAAATTTGCATCATCTACTCCCTCAAACCACTGAGAATATCCTGGCAAACAAAGGGATCCAATATCGACCCACTGTCGCACCGAATTTGGGAAGACACTTCGGAAGACCGAAAACAAAAAGGAAAGACTTTGAATCGATCCGTTCTTCGCCAAATCAGTTTCCATACACCACTTATTCTCTCGAAATGAGTAGTACACAGTTGACTGAGAGCGTTTCCACCTATTGGAAGTTTTTCCACAAACTAAAATCCACCTCTGGGAAGTCATGACCTAGCTTCGTGACATCATCGCGATAGGCGTCGATCAACGATCTTCGGTTGGCTTCGGTCAGCACGTAATCGCCTCGATTCCAAGTCCGATTTTTACTCACCCTAAAATTGATGGAATCGAACGAAATCTCGGGAAGATCGAGGAACTCAAATGTCCGTCGCAACTGAACCTTGGGTTCGAGCTTGCACTTTTCATATTGCAGTATCAAGAATTGCGATCGCGAAAAATCCCCCAACCACCGCTGTAACTGCTGAAAATAAAGGCCGTGTGTAAACTGAAGGGTCGCAATAGCATTCGGAGAGATCACAGATTTTAGCAATGCATTATCTGCCCGTAACTGGTGCAGCATGCCAGAAACAAATCGATCGATAGGATCTCGAAGGATAACAATGAACTTCGCATTGGGCGCAGTCGCTTTCATAAGTGGCGGCACCCAATAGCTAAACAAATATGCCGGAGTCCATTCACCTGCCAGCATCCCGTCGGGCCTTGCAAACCATTTGGCATACTCAGCTTGATCTGCTGCGGTAAAGTTTCTTTCGCAAAAGCAATCGAAAAAATGACGTTCTTTCACCAAGTAAGCCGGCTGAACCTTGCCGATGAGACAGGAGCTGTCATAGACCCGGGGATGACAAGTAATGAGTGAATGCCACCAAGTCGTCCCGCACTTCATGGCTCCAAGACCAACGAAATCGGGAAGTTGACAGTTGTATCCCTCCGGCGGAAGGATCGGTTCCTGCGCTGACGACGGCGCACCTTTCCCATACCAAACGTCCAACAAAACTTTTCGCAATCGCCGATAAATGAATCCCATCTCGATACACCTGGAAAGGCCGCACAGAGGTAATGGCCTACTGGGCGAGGCCAATCTGCGGAGAAGCATCTTCCAACAAAGCAACCAGCCAGGGTCTTGCCTAGACACCTCTTGCTTCACGATAATGCTTGCATGAACTATGGAGGATAGGGGACTCGAACCCCTGACCTTCTGGCTGCCAGCCAGACGCTCTCCCAACTGAGCTAATCCCCCAAGACCGAGCGTGGACCCGATCGGATAAAAAACGGTATCACCACCGGGCTAGTATGTCAAGGAGTGGCGACCATCCTCGATGCCAGGTGAACGAATTCCAACTCGATTCACCAGAAGAAAACGATCATTTGCGAAATCTATTACGAACTCGACTCGCCAGTTTGCTCGGATTGATCATTCCAATCATCATTATCGCGACTCTTTTTTATCAGACCTGGAGAAATGACCCCGATGCTCTTCGAATGTTGTCCGATGGCCCGCGTTCACCTTGGCGACTGTTTAGCTGTTTTGGTTTGATCATCTTGGCCGCGACCATCTCCTTTTTTCGCTGGCATTTGTTATTACGAATCGTTCAGATCCCGATCCGTCTTCGTGACACGATGCGTCTCGGGTTTCTTGGTCAACTACTGACCTTTATTTCTCTCGGACAGATGGGAGGTGACTTGTTCAAAGCCGTGTTTATTGCACGAGAACAAGACGATCGCCGAGCCGAAGCGATCGGCACCATCATTGTCGATCGCCTATGCGGATTGTACGGCTTGCTGATCGTCGCGACGGTAGCCCTGCTCGCCTCAGGCGTCGGTCATGAGGATACAGAACTGGAAGTGATTGCCAATGGAACCTACCTGCTCACGGGCATCGGCTCGATTGTCGCGGCGCTCGCCCTGATCCCTCAGGTCGCACAGAGCAAATTGACACGTCGCCTGACTCAAACCCCAAAGCTAGGTGGCCTCTTTAAGCGGGTGTTGGATGCTCTGTACTTATTTCACGATAATAAGCTGGGACTGGTGGCAATTGGTGGAATCAGCCTAATGGTCCACATTCTTACCGCGTTCGCAATTTATTTCGCCGCAACGAGCCTTTATTCGACAACCCCTTCTATCGGGCAGATCTTCGTTGCAAGTCCAATCGCCTCGGTCGCTGGGGCACTACCGATCACTCCCGGTGGTTTGGGGAGCTACGAATTAGTGATGGACTTCATGTACAACTTATTCAGCCCGGCAGACGCACAAGGGCGAGGAATCGTCGTGGCAAGTTGCTTTCGCATCGGCACATTCGCTGTGGCCGCGATCGGTATCGTTTTCTACTGGATGCGCCATCGAGAACTTGGCAAGATCCTGACAGAAGTCGAGTCCGAAAAGGCCGACCACAAAAACCCACAGCCGCCAGCAAATAAACCGCAATAACAATCGCTCGAGACTAAGGTCGATCCAAGGGCGACGAGTCGACGTTGATCGGAATTGTTCGCTTACGCTCTTGGTCTTTGCCATCCACAGAAAGACGGCCGCCATCCATCTTCCAGGCGTTCGTCCCAACAAATTTGCAATCGGTCGCTACCACATGCGACCATCCCTCGGTTCGCAATTGGGCAACACCATTGTCCTCTAACAAACAATCCTGCACCTTAACGCGGGACGCACCTCCGACTGAAATGCCACTGCGTCCATTCCAGCGACACGTCAAAGTATCTAGCCGACAATCAAACGAATTATCGAGAGCATTTACCCCGTCAAGTCGAAAACCCTGAATGAACAGATTTCTCACGACAACATGGCGAACGTTATAAAGCGTAATCCCCATCGAATGGAGTGAGACGCCTAAATCCTGTTCATTCAATGGCACATCTGATTCCGGACGATAATGAATGGATTGTTGAAACATGCACCACTGTCCCGGAGCTAGGCTGGCCAAGCGACCCTTGCGGTCAATGGATTGAGCCGCCAACGGTCGACCGTTGAGAAACAGTCTCTGAAAACTGATCCGTGGCGGCCGATAGCGAAGCAAGCCGGTTCCTGCTGGTTGCCAAAGATCAGCTGCAATCCGAGCGGTCCCATCGAGCGTGGCCCCATTGCCCTCAATGATAAAGGGTGACTGAGATGAACCGCTATTTCGGGCACCTTGCACCGACACCTGTTCTCGGTACGGTTCTCCCGTGTTTGCCAACACGATTCGATCACCAAATTCGGCGTACCGCAAAGCACGTTGGATAGTTCGAACCGGTCCGTTTCCCTCAGAAACAACTCGCGGAGCCGCTCCGCTCGCCCGATCGTCACCCGTCAAATTGTTGACATAGAGGTCGCGTGCCTCGGCAACAGGGACCAGGACAACACCTACAATCATCACTTTTAAAACATCACGCATATCACTTACACTCAGCCAAAGGTTCCAGCAGTGATCGAGCCTCTCTTTGATTATTCGTCATTCCACGACTCGATTCTTTGTCAATCGGGGTGTGCTTTGCAAACTGTTACCGAAAATCTGCTGAAAATCGGAAATGGAGCCATTCAGAGCCAACGAGGAGCGAGGAAAAAAGCATGCGAATCTGGTCCCAAGCTGAACAGCGGCTTGAGCTCATCCTAGGTGACATCACCGATCAGCGGGCAGATGTCATTGTGAATGCGGCCAACCCTCAACTGGCTAGCGGGGGCGGTGTGGATGGGGCCACTCACCGCCGGGGAGGCCCGGCCATCATGGCTGAAACTCAGGCACGATATCCTCAGGGTTGCAAAACGGAATCCGCCGTTATTTCAACCGCTGGTAAACTTGAAGCCCGCTTCGTCATTCATGCGGTCGGTCCGGTTTGGGCTGGAGAAAATCGTGGAGAAGCGACACAGTTGCGTTCCGCCTACCAAAGCTGCCTGACCCTCGCAGAGGAACATCAATGTCAGAGCGTCGCTTTTCCCTCCCTTAGTACGGGCGTCTACCGGTTTCCTGTTGAGGCAGCCTGTCATATCGCAGTGGACACATCGATTGCATTCCTTTTGGCGCAGCCAAGCTTAAAGCGAGTCGTTTTCGTCCTCTTCGACAGACCCACGCTATTCACCTTTGAAAAAGCACTGACCGAAATTGCTCCCTCGCTCAAAGACTAAGCCGACGCTTCGGCACCAGCCTGTTGATCTCTTCGTCGCCAGAAATCAGCCACAATGGTATCGATTAAAAGCTGAGCAATGTGATAGATCACCATGGGAATTAGAACGAGCCCCTCAAAATAATTAATGGTAATGTAAAGGCCTACCATCAGCGTCTTTTGACTACCCGCTAACGCGATCGCAATCGCATCCGCTCGATCAAATCCAAGCCAGCGTGAACCCCACACGCCCACGACTAAGCCGATTCCATGCAACACGACAACGAAAATCAACAATACGAGAAAATCGCGAAACGTCGGTAAGTCAATCGCCGAAATACCAGCGAGACTTTCCTGTGCATTCACAGCCCCAATCAACACCATGCAAAGCATGCCTAGTTGCGCGAACGTGCTTAGTAATTGCTTGCGGCGAGCGGCCATCGCGGCAACGACTTTCGCGCGCCGGGTTAGCTGCGCGACAACCAGCGGCAAAACAACCAACAAAGCCAATTTCGTCACCATCTCCGGTAAACGAAGCGATGTGGACTGGGCGGTCATCAAGACAATCCAAAGTGGAGTCAATACAAAACAAGTGACATTCGTCAACAAGGTGACCATCAAGGCAACCGCGTCATTGCCGCCTGCACGACGGGTCCATACAGCGGCAGAAGCGAGCGTGCATGGCACGGCCGAAGTCACAACAAAACCAATCGCTAAATCGCCTGTCAAACCAAATGACATTGCCCATGCAATCAGCGGTAGAAGCCCCATGTTGATCAGGCTCGACAAAAAGGCTGGCCCCGGTCGCCGGATCGTTTGAAAGACAGCACTCGTTTCTAAAGGAAGAGCCATCACAAATAGCATCGATGCAACAATCAAATTTCGGATTAATGTGGAATGAGCGATGGCTAAAAACGGAGTTGGCAACCAAAACCCCAACGCGAGCGCAAGTACTAACAGCAGCAAAAACCATTGATGCTTGACAAATCGCCACATGGAATCAGTTACCTCCGCAGAAAGCTCTCGCACAGCACCCAACTCCAATTGAGCCATGATCGCCTGCCAGTTCGACCGAACGATGCCATTTTGGCTCAAAATCAAGTGAGACCTGTGAGGGACAGCCGTCCTTGGCCCGACTCGCAGCCGCTCAATTCGAATGCCATTGAAGCGGCAGTGTCACCGCTGGCAGCGACAGCACGAACCGCTCTCGGCCACCAATCGCACTATCGATTTTTGCCCTTCGCGACTATACTAAACCGGTTTGTCGATCAACCATTGCGGACCACGAGGGCACGGTCCTCATTTCCATTTCAGGACAAAGCAGACCACTATGTTGCGGTATTGGACGGCTGGCGAATCACATGGCAAAACCCTGTTGGCACTTATCGACGGTTTTCCTGCCGGCGTCCAACTCGAAACGGATTCGATAGACGAGGAGCTGAAACGTCGTCAGGGCGGATACGGACGAGGTGGACGTCAGCGAATCGAAACTGATCGGGTTGAGATTCTGACCGGCATTTGGAACAACACGTCGTTGGGAAGCCCGATCGCACTTCAAGTCATCAACCGCGATTACAAGCTCGAACGACTGGACGATTTGCAACGCCCCCGTCCTGGGCATGGTGACCTCACCGGCGCCATCAAATACCTAGGGTCTATCCGAGGCGTTCTGGAACGGGCCAGCGCTCGCGAAACGGCCGTCCGGGTAGCAGCGGGAGCACTCGCCAAACAACTGCTGAACCAGTTCGGTGTCACAACTCTTGGCTACGTCGTGGAACTTGGAGGTAAAACGGCCGATCCAATCGCAGGGACGATCGAGCAACATCGTGAGTTGCGAGATGAAAGCATTATCTATTCGCTGAATCCGAAACAAGACGCCGAGTTCAAGGAGTTAATTGACAATACGGGCAAGGCAGGGGACACCCTCGGCGGTATTGTCGAGGTTCGAGTCGAAGGACTTCCCTTCGGCCTTGGCACCCATGCACAGTGGGACATCAAGCTTGATGGTCGACTCGCTCACGCAGTCATGGCCGTACAGGCGATCAAGGGTGTCGAGATCGGCTTAGGATTTGAAGCCGCCCGACGCCCGGGTTCCCAGGTTCACGATCCGATCAACTACGACGAGGCGACGACCGAGTCGGCCACACTGGGATACGAGCGGCCTACCAACAATGCGGGTGGTTTGGAGGCCGGCATGACAAACGGTCAACCGTTGATCATACGAGCTGCCAAAAAGCCGATCAGCACTTTGCGAAAACCATTAGGCTCAATCAATCTAAACACCAAGGAAAAGGAAGAGGCCGAGTACGAGCGAAGTGACGTTTGTGCGGTCTCGGCAGCCAGCGTGATTGTAGAGAATGTGGTTGCCTTTGAAATTGCTCGAGCGATGATTGATAAATTCGGCGGAGACAGTCTTGCTGAAATGAAAGCTCGGTGGGATTTATTCCACGAAATGGCAAAAAACCGATAAGGGATGATCGGACTCATGCGTGAAGTCACTCAGCGCCGTACCGTGCGCTGCGCCTTTCTGCTGCTCTGCTTGACTCCTGTCCTAGGGATTCTGGGATGGTCGGTCGTGTGGGCATTGCCGACGCACACACGCAAGATTGAACGTCAGATTCGCCGCCAAATTGGCGTGACGGTCAGCATTGGCCTGAGTGAACATCCTCGTCCACAACATCTACGGTTGAACGACCTGCGATTGTACGATTCGGAAACAGGCAAGCCGCTTGGGCAGATCAACCAGTTGACGCTCCAACACACCGAAAACACAATCAAGCTCGAAGCGGACGAACTGCTTCTCGTCTCGGACCAACGTGGGCGTCTGTGGAATTGCGTAAACAACGCCATTTTGGGACAGGCGGTACTGAAAAACAAACGAGTTCAATTCAATATCCGCAGTGTCCTACTGATGAATCAATCCAATCAGCTCGAGCAACACCTGTATGATGTCTCAGGACAAGCTTGGTCGGCCGACGATTCTGTTGCCGCGACCTTTGCGTTTCAACTGAACCCACCTACGAATGCACCCCATTTGGAAGTAACTCTTAGGAGAGACCAAACTGACGCTCCCTTGACAACGCACATCGCCTTCGACACCAAGCAACAAAAACTACCCATCGATGTGATCTCGGCGGGTTTGAAGGCCAGACTTGGCGATCAAGCTACCGCACAGGGCATAATTAACATCGCCTACCGTGAGCGTGATTGGCAGGGAACATTTTCGGGCACGCTAGATAACATTTCTCTTGAAAAACTGTTGCCGGCGGCTTCCACCACGACAACAGGCGTAGGTTCGATTCAGATTGACAAAAGCGAATTCACTTCGAAGCAATTGACTCGTGCAATCGGCTCAGCCAACTTTTCGGATGGATCAGTCGACAGTTCAATGATTCACCGCTTCGTCGAGAAGAAGGTAATCCAAACGATCAAAAACGCGACTGACGCTCGACTTTCCCCAAGCGAAACGACACCATTCCGTCGACTCGCTTTCGCATTTGATTTTCATGGCGACTTTGTTTGGCTCAAAGGACGATGTGGTACCAGCCAAGCCCACAACCTGGGCCACCCCATCATGATCAACAAAAGCGGGGATTTACTGATGCTCACTCGAACGCAACAGTATGTCGTGATCTTGAGACAATGCTTCAATCCCCCGCCAGGCTAACCCCGACGGGACTCAGACGACTCGCAATCGCTCGCTGTTCAAGCGATTGACGAGAAACTGAATCACCGGTTCAGCCATTTGATTGTAATACTCAAAACCGTGGCCACCGGCTGAAGTATCCAGATCACATTCGAATGGCACACCCAGTGAAGACAACTTCATCCGTAACCGATCCGAACTATCAAACCATCGAACGTCTGTCGGATCGCAGCAAAAAAATTGCCCACGTGGCCAGTTCAACGGATGAATGTGCAGAATGGCAGTATCCTGTCGGGCCGATTCAGGATCTTCATACATTTGTAACAACGGATCGGTTTCGTCTTCAATCTCCTCCAAACGCTGTTGAAAATCGATTGCCGGAGAAATCGCTGCCACAATGGGAAAAGTGTCCGGATAGCGATAGGCCAAGTTCAAAGCACCCTGACCGCCCATGCTTGTTCCTAACAGCGCAATCCGTGGAGGCGTCGCACCCAACCGCTGCTCGACAAAGGGCAAAACATTGGTGAGCAGATGTTGCTGAGCCGTAAGTTCCGCATCGAATTCGGGACAAATACGATCTGTCCACCAACTTCGCTGCGTGATCGGTCCCACAACCCGCAAGCCATGCCGCTCAAATAGTTCAGTAAAGCGTGGCTGGTCCCGCAAACGTCCCAGATGAACTCCATGAAGATAAAGCACGACATAACCATTGGGATTTGGTTCCGTCGGCTCGAAAAGGTCACAAGCATGACCACCCACCACGTCTTCTGTCCAACCTGCCGCCGTCATCATTCAACCCACTCCGTCTGCAACATAATTCGAATCGCCAACGCCAATCTGTTCGATGGAGCGACGGCCTCAGCTTGTCTCTTTTAACCCAGCGACCCTCACTCGGCAATGACGATGCGCGGAAAGTCCTGCCGATTACTCCCATCACTCCGATTGGCTAAGTTGGCATGACAGAGCCAGCCCGACCAAACAACCAAGGCCTCGTGTGGCAGCCGGCGAGACAAACGTTGCTAAAGTTTCTTGTTGACACCCCTGCGTTTCCGACCGCCGTTCGCGATCGTGGATCATGATCAGTGGCTTCTCCGTCGACAACCGCTAAAAAATGAATCGCCACCGCCGATTGAAACGGACTGACTCGTGGCAAAATTAGGTTGCAGCACCTTTTCGGCAGGAAAACAGCTGGAGCTTGGGGGGGGGGTGAGTTTCGTTGCGAGTCACCTGCCGAACTTACAGAGCTCAGGGGCGGAAACGAAATGAAACAACAGAATTGACTGCCCTCAACAGCCGATCAAGCCAAGATGAAATCCGTTCCAGATCCCAGAATGAGTCCAGCAGCATTTCATCGATCGAACCCCGCTGAAACCAGCTTTTTGTCGCTGCAACACGTCTCGGCACCTTTGCCGGCTTTCAACATGAGCCTGCGACCGTTAAGTTGACAGTCGTTCCGGCCGAGATCGGGGCAACGGTCGACAAGGAAAAGGTTTGAACGGCAACGCCGACACCCCTATCCCAAACGGGGTGAAAAAATTCCTGTACCATCAGGAGAATATCCATTACCTTTGACCAATATCAAGAACTGGGCGATGGGGATTCCAACCCATGAAGACGTTACTCAGCCAAGAGCAAGTAGAAAATGGCGTCACCCGAATGTCGCAAGAAATCACCGACACCTACGGCAACCTTCCCTTGACTATCGTTGGTGTTCTTACGGGCAGCGTTGTGCTATTGGCAGACATGATTCGCCAACTAAGCATGCCGTTACGGGTCGGAGTCGTTCAAGCTAGTAGTTATCGAGGGGCGACCCAACGCGGGCCTCTGGTGATCAACTCAGATCTGATGCCTGGAATTGCCAATCACGATGTTTTGATCCTGGACGACATCTTCGACACGGGACATACGCTGGTCGAATTGATTAGTTTGATGGAGAAGCTGGGACCGAAATCAATTCGAACCGCTGTGCTGTTGAGGAAGGTGGGACAACAGGAAGTCGATTTGGAACCAAATTTTGTCGGATTTGATATACCCAACGAGTTCGTTGTCGGTTACGGTCTGGATTACCAAGACGAGTATCGCAACCTCCCGTACGTGGCCTGCTTAGAGCCCAAAGATCTGCGAGATTGAGGCCAGAGGCCCACCGTCAATACCCCAAACATCATGACGACACGCTTGCTGCATATCGTGCCCACCCTCGAATACGCTGGGCCGCAGAAACAAATGATGCTGCTCAGCGGCCAATTGCCGCGCGCCGATTTTGATGTCAAGGTGTTCAGCCTGAATGGCGTCGGGCCACTGGCAAGCGAACTGGAACGCCAATCGATCAATGTGATTCCAAAAAAATCACGACACCAGAGTTGGGGACACACGTTCCAACAATTGTCCCAGTCGATGAAGGACTGGTCGCCTGACATTGTTCATACTTGGACCGCCACCGCAAATTGGATCGGCCGAGCCGCCGCAATTCGCCATGGCGTGCCGCAAATCGTCGCAACTCAGCCGACCCAGTCACGCGATCGCTCAACCACCGATCTAATCTCAGACCGATTTCTCGCCAGGTGGACAAGCAGTTACGTCGTCAGAAACGATCAAGTCAAGCTCGCCTACCAAACGCGTGGAGTTTCAGCCAACAAAATTCACGTGATTCCCAATGGTGTCGAGCAGCCCGGTTCCCCACACTTGTCGCGAGCCAATCTCCTGGAAAAATTAAAGCTACCCAGCGATGCTCGTATGATCGGAACGGTTGGCCCGTTGAATGCCGAGAAACGGATCAAGGACTTAATCTGGGCTGCCGACTTACTGAAGGTCGTAAGGGACGACACCTATTTGCTCGTCATCGGCGGTGGCCCCCACGAAGAACGGCTTCACCAGTTTCGTGACCAAGTCCGAATCCGCGACCGAGTGCTCTTCCTGGGAATACGCGATGACCTGCCCCAACTGCTACCCCACCTGGATTGCTTTTGGCTTGCCAACCGGTTTGAATCGCTTACGAACTCGCTGTTGGAGGCGATGGCCGCCGGAATCCCTGTGATTGCCACCAACATCGCGGGAAATCGACACGTGATTACGCCGGGAGAAACTGGCTTTCTGGTGAAGATCGGTGACCGTGCTGGATTTGCTCGCAAAACGCAGACGTTTCTCGAAGATCCAACTTTGGCCAAACGCTGCGGCAAAGCAGCTCAGGAGAGGGTCCAACAGGAGTTCAACGTCGAATCCATTGCGAATCAATATTTACAGGTCTATCAGCGGCCAAGACCGTCGTAACAGCGACTCCGACATCTGACCTCGTCCGCAATTCGATCAAGCTGCGAACCAACAAGGTCGAGAATTCTCCTTTTCGGAACGCCGTGCGATCGATGCCATCGATTCAACCCCGGCTCAAATCATTCTGGATTTCCGGTGGAGCCGTTTACGGAATTCGTCGTTCGCAGAAATAGATATTGAAAGAGAATCAAGCCAGGAAAACTATGGGCCAGACGGCTGCTTGCTTCCGTCCGCCGATCGGCGATCGGCAGCTTAGCGTGGCCAATTTTTTGCAAGAAAAAACAGGGTCCCTCAAGATGCATCTCCCCACCAAGTAACGTTCGATCTGAAACTGAACTTGGCGGAGCAGTGCGTCAGAGCTTGAGATTTCACTCCTTTTTTCGGCTTGCCAAAGGAATAAACCGAATTCACCAACCCTCGTTTCGACTAGGAAAAACCTGCTGAAACGACTGCTACCACCCCCCTGACCGGAACTTGGTTGCGGTAATTCTTCGTAGGTCAGGCCAATCACGGGATGCATTTTAGACGATTCGAAAGATCGACCGGCGAACAAATTCTCGATGCTTCAGAAAGAAATAAACGCTCGTTGGATCGGCGTTTTGCTAGGTACCTCTGCCTTGAGCGGTAGGAAAACCATCTGAATGACGAATAAATGTCACACGTCGCGGGCCGGCAGAAAGAATTACGAGGTGATGGCGGACAAATTGCTTGCCCGGATTACCCTGCACAAACCGACCAGAGTACGGGGTTACAGTTTTCCTGTTTTTCGCAAATGCCTAAACCGATAGAATGCGAACAGGAAAGTAATCGCTTTGCGCGGCAATACAGAGGCTGTCGAAACTGGATTCACTGCGAAGAATCCATTCAAACAGTGATTCGAACAACCCAGACGAAGTCGGAGAAGGTCGATGAAGAATTGTCTAGCCGTTGTTTTGGCAGGTGGAAAAGGTTCTCGCTTAGAACCACTCACGCGGGATCGAGCGAAGCCAGCCGTTCCCTTTGGCGGATCCTACCGCATCATCGACTTTTCACTCTCGAATTGTCTCAATAGTGGTCTGCGAAGAATGCTGCTGTTGACGCAGTACAAGGCAATGAGCCTGGACCGCCATATCAATCTCGGCTGGCGGCATTTTTTCTGTCGCGAACTGGGCGAATTCATCGATGTCGTGCCACCCCAGCAGCGAATTGACGAGCAATGGTATCAGGGCACTGCCGATGCCGTCTACCAAAACATCTACACGATCGAAAAAGAGCGTCCAGAATACGTTGTGATCCTGGCAGGTGACCACATCTACAAGATGAACTATCGCAAGATGGTCGAGTACCATAAAGAGAGCAACGCGGACTTAACGATCGGGGCCTTGCGCGTCAGTAAGGACGCGGCCAAGCAATTTGGCGTGATGCAAGTCGACAACGACCAACGGATCGTCGGCTTCCAAGAGAAGCCGGACGAACCTCGTCCCATTCCCGGTGACGATGAACACTGCCTGGCTTCCATGGGCATCTACGTTTTTACGGCTCGCTTTTTGTTTGAGCAATTATGCCAGGATGCCACTCGCAATCGGAGTACGCACGACTTTGGCCGTGATCTTATTCCGGCCATCATCAATTCGCATCGTGTATTTGCATTTCCCTTCCGCGACGAAAATCGCAAAGGCGACGCATATTGGCGAGATGTTGGCACCTTGGACGCCTACTACGAGGCGAACATGGATCTGATCTCCGTTGATCCACAATTGAACATGTACGATCAACGCTGGCCACTACGAACCTATCAACCCAATTTCCCACCACCAAAATTTGTTTTCAGCGGGGCGGATGGTGATTATGAACGATGTGGCCGAGCCATGGACAGTATCATCTGTCCCGGATCCATCATCTCAGGTGGCTTGGTGGAGCATAGCATTCTGAGCCCGAACGTTCGCATCAATAGCTATGCCCATGTCGAAGGTTCGATTGTCTACGAAGGCGTCGACGTTGGTCGTCGAGCCCACATACGCAACGCAATCATCGACAAAGGAATCTCCATTCCGGCCGGAGCTCGAATCGGCATCGATCCCGAAGAGGATCGTGCAAATGGCTTCACCATCAGCCCCAATGGAATCGTCGTCATTGCTAACAGCGATGGGGTCGAACATTTGCGACCTCAAGAACAACTCGCGTAAGGCGAGTTGTGTTCGGTGGCAAGCTAGGGAGCATCTCCGCCTGATGCTCCTTAGCCCTGTCTGGCAACCAAATCACCGCCACATGTCACCGTCAGCAAACGGATTCCCCGGCCCGTCTAGCTTAGGCTTGGGCAGCGCTTTCATCATCTGTTCGGCAATCCGCAAATCACCACGTGAGGTGATCTTTATGTTCACCATCGTGCTTGGCACGATGGAGACCGCGTGCCCTGCGTTCTCGATCACTTGCGCGTCATCGGTAGGCTGCTGATCGCCAACTTGGGCGTACGCATTCAACAACCAATCTCGCCGGAAAACTTGCGGGGTTTGAGCAGCCCAAAGCGAGTCACGCGATCGCGTTTCGTCAATCGTTTTTCCGTTGGCAGAATACTTCAGCGTACTGGTTATCGGGGCGGCCAAAATCGCAGCTCCCGTTTTTTCCGCCTCCGAGAACACATCATCAATCCACTCATTCGCGAGACAAGGTCGAGCCGCATCGTGAACGGCGATGTAATCGATATCGGATTGCACCTGCGATAACGCGGCTCGAATCGACTCAAAACGAGAAGCACCTCCAGCGACGACCTCCAATCCCAGGATCGCAACATTGGCTCCAAACTTCACCTGGAACTCTTCCCGATCCTCCGGAGAGATCACCAAGATCAGTTGCTTGACGTCCGGCCGATTCAAAAACCGCTCGGCTGAATGCAGCCAAACGGCTTTATTCGCTAACGGAATGAACGGTTTTTTGTAATGCTGATCCTTAAACCGGCTGCTCTTCCCTGCCGCAGCAAGGATGACTGCATAACGAGACATGAACCACTCCGCCTAGGGCTAGTGAGCTAAGAGGCCTCGCCAAGATCGGGGGTCGAACCCCGCATCGGCCTCACCCAAGATCAACCCTTGAAATGTTCTTGGGGAGCCCGGTTTCTAACGGACGTGGCCAATTTGGGGAAGCCCGCCTTGCCCCCGTTTTGGCAACCGACCGTCTACCCCGCGTCGTACTGCATGAGGACTTCGTCGGGTTTCAAACCGGCGATTGACTTGAAGCCACCGTCGACAATCTGCTGGCCAAGTTGGGTTACCGCGCGGAAGTAGCGATCCGAGGGGCGCTTTCCAGAGAGTTGTCGCCGAAGATCCTGGCAAAGAATGTCCGCTGCTGCATGAATGACCTCATCATCGGAACGTGACGCATTCATACTCGTGCAGAGAATAATCACGTAATTTTGGATTCGAGCGGAAAGTTCGGACATTCTGCATTGACGATCAGCCAACTTGAGCTGATGTTTTTGCATCACGCCATTGATTTCCAAGGGACTTCTTTGCAACTGATCCGCTGCAAATTCGGCATGAGCTTTTAAAGCGGCCGGCATTGAAGGCAAAGCCGCCTTGGGCTTCCCGCTGAACTTCTCGCTCAGATACCACTTCGCATAAGGGGTAATCACCTTGCGAAGCGCCCAGGCATGGGCCGGATTAGCCGGATTAGGCTGTCGAATCCCTGCCGCTTGCAACGCTTTACCAATCGGCTCAAAGTAGGTTGTGCCGTGTTGTTTAACAAGCGATTTAAAGAAGGCCATCCCCAGCATCTCGCCTTCCCCTTCGTAAATACAGGGCGCCAGATATTCGTGAACATTGTCGCCAAACATATGGCCATGCAAGAACGATCGTCCACCGTGGGTTTTCATGAACAACTCGATCGCCGCTTCTTTTTGCGTTTCGCTGCCAAAAATCTTGGCAATAATGCACTCCATTTCACCGCGGTAGCCTTTGTCGATTAATTGCGAGCACCAGGCAACCAAAGCATCACAACCAACGATCATTCCGGCCAATCGTCCCAGCCGTTTCTGCACTAATTCTCTCTTCGCAATCTTTTCACCATAGGTGACTCGGTAACCCGCCCAGGGCAACATGCTGGCCATCATCAGTCGCATCGTACCGGCAGCGTTCGCACATAAAGCAACGCGGCCTAGATTGAGTCCGTGATAGGCAATTGTCAAACCGTTGCCACGTTTCGGTTCAAGCAGATTTTCTTTCGGCACCAAAAAGTCTTTGAAAATAATACCTTGATTGTAAGAGTGCTTCAAAGCCCACAATCCGTACTTACGGAGTTGGAACTGATCGTTCTCTTCGGCCGGCAGATCGCAGACGAGGACCGCCGGCGTGTTATCGATCAAACAGACCAATCCGATCGTGCGCCCGGGAATGACATTCGTGATGAACAGCTTTTCGCCATTCACCACGTAGTGATCGCCTTTGAGTTCGGCACGTGTTTTCAGAGCGGTGAGGTCCGATCCGGCACCCGGTTCGGTAAGCGCGAATGCCGACAAGCGTTCACCACTTGCTAAACGCGGAAGGAAACGCTGTTTTTGCTCTTCATTTCCAAAGGAACTAACCGGGTCAACAGCACCAATACAACCGTGGACCGAGGCAAGTCCAGCGATCGTCGGATCTGCAAGGGCCATCCGAGTCAAAAATGGCGCAAAGTCGCGGAAAGCGGTGCCCGAACCACCATAGTTCTTATCAACCAACAGGCCCCAATAGCCGACTTCACCCAACTCGTCCAAAACAACGGAGGGGATCTTTTTATTTTCATTCAGCAGTGTACCTGCGTCACGATGGCGGCTGACAACACCGACGGAGTCGTCCATCACCTTACGAATATCTGCCGGAGCTTCAGTTGATTCGCATTGGAACAGTTCGACCGGCAGCCCCCGATCCCAGACGGCCCGATGGGCCGGACTGTTGATCGTTTGATACTGAGGCTTAAAGAGTTGCTCAACGTTGTCATCCGCCGAGTCAATCACCCCGGTGCGGCGAGCCTCCTCCTCGCTCTTCCCCCCCAGCTTGAGGGCCGTTTCCGCGAACGACTCTCTTGGAGCATCATCGGCTGGGCTGGATTGATCAGATTCCGTACGCGAGGCGTCCAAGGTCATGTTCTTTCCTTTCCCGAGATCGCTGCCCCCCGCGAACGACTCAGCGTCGTAAACGCGAAAGGGCCTACTATTCATCATATTCTGGTAGCCGACGAAGGTGAAGCAATGGCACGATCATCGAACCCCGTTCTCAGCCCTAATTCCCTTCGGGACCCGCTCCTCCAGTTTGTCGACAAATGTTAAATTCGCTGAAAAACTGTGGCAATTCCTTGCCCGGCGCCTATGCACATCGTTGCCAGTCCATACTCCACATCCTCATCGACCATGGCATGAATCAGGGTGGTCGCAATTCGAGCGCCGCTGGCCCCTAAGGGATGCCCGATGGCAATCGAACCGCCTCGCACATTGACGCGATCTGCATCGAGTTTCAACATTTGCATGCAAGCCAGTGCTTGTGCGGCGAACGCCTCATTCAACTCAATCAGACCAATATCGCTTAGTTCCAATCCAGCTCGCTTCAGAACTTTGTTCGTGGCTGGCACCGGCCCGGTCCCCATTACGGAGGGTTCCACACCTGCGACGGCAGTGCCAACGATGCGAACCAAAGGCTTAAGTCCCAACTCGTCTGCCGACTCCTGCGACATGATTAGCAAGGCTGCAGCACCGTCGTTAAGCGGCGAACTGTTACCAGCCGTGACCGTGCCCATTTTTGGCATAAAGGCCGGATTCAATTTGGACAACGCCTCGATATTCGAATCCGCTCGAACACATTGATCGCGATTCGCCAGGATTTGATCCCCCTCCTCGTCCAACGCGTAGGTAGGAACAATCTCGGCTGCGAACAACCCTTTATCGTGAGCCGCAATGGCCAGTTGGTGACTGCGCAAGGCGAATTCATCCTGCTGCTCGCGCGTGATCCCATTAGTTTGCGCCAGGAATTCGGCCGTAACGCCCATCATCATCGCTCCCTTGGATGTTCGCCGAAACATCTTGGGATTTAAGTCCAAACCATAATCCATGGGCAAGTGCTGCATGTGCTCCAAACCCCCGACGATTTGCACATCCTCAAAGCCAGCCATGATGGCGTGAGTCCCTTGATTGAGTGCTTGCAGACTACTCCCACAAAGCCGGTTAATCGTGGCCCCCCCGGTTTCGACGGGTAGGCCAGCCATCAGCGCCACATTTCGAGCCACATTCAAACCTTGTTCCATGGTCTGTTGAGTGTTCCCCAGAATGACGTCCTCGATCACAGCCGGATCGACACCTGAGCGTTCCATCAAGGCGCCGATGCAGGAGACAGCCAAATCATCACTACGGATGTGGCGATAGTAACCTCGCTCTGGATGGGCTCGGCCAACCGGGGTTCGCACGCAATCAACGACGACAGCGTTTCTCATTTCGATCTCCTTGATGCACCGCTCATCAAGAACGGCAGTTTTTTGTCAGCAACGGGGAGCAGAATTCCAAATCGCTCAGTCATAAAACTTACGTCCTTCAGCCGCCATCTCGAGCAGCAAAGGAGTGGGTTCGGCACGAGCCCCCATGTCTTCCAACGGCTTCAGCAACTCCACGATTTCGGCAGCCCCAAGGGTGTCAGCCCAGTAGAGCAATCCGCCTTTGAACGGAGGAAATCCGACACCAAAAATGAGCCCCAGATCGACGTCGCGCACATTGCGAACGAGCTTTTCTTCTAGAATACGCGTCGCTTCCAGCAGCATCGGCAAAAACAGCCGTGATTCAATTTGTTGAGCATTGAATTCACGCCGCTCCGACCTCATGTAAGGTTCCACGAAATTCGCTAATTCCGGATCGGGCTCAGAACGTCCCTTCTTGTTTTGGTAAGAGAAAAATCCGAGGCCCGACTTTCGTCCCAACCGCCCTGCCTTGACCAACGCCGGCAGAATGGGTGATGCTTCGATTCGATCGGGAAAGGCTTCCCACATCGTGCGTCCAGCATAAAAAGCCGTATCCAAACCGACCATATCGTACAACGTGATCGGTCCCATCGGCATCCCGAATTGCTTCGCCACTCTTTCAATCAGTTTAATTTCAGCGCCTTCCACAATCAGCTCAAGCGCTTCGTTCATGTAGGGCAAAAGCAGCCGATTGACCAGAAAACCGGGGCCATCGTTGACGACAATAGGTGACTTGCCCAGCCGTTTGGCATAGTTTACGGCTGTGGCAACCGTTTCATCGCTAGTTTGTTCGCCACGAATCACCTCAACCAGCTTCATCCGTCGTACCGGGTTGAAAAAGTGAATACCGCAAAATCGATCTGGACGTTTCAGCCCTTGGGCCAACTGAGTGATAGGAATCGTTGAGGTGTTGGAAGCCAAAATCGCGTCGTCACGTAATTGAGGCTCAAGCCGGCTATAGATCTGACGTTTAACGTCGGCATTCTCAACGACCGCTTCAATCACGATATCTGCCGCAGCTACCTCGGTGTCTGATTCAGTCGCGTTCAGCAGAGGCGCGAATTCGACCATTCGATCGATGTCGGGCTTGCGCGTCTTCTTGTTGTATGCAACTTCATCGAGAATCCCCTTAACGCCTTGCTGCAGTGCAGCCTGATTTGCGTCGGCCAGCGCTGTGGGAGTGCGACGTTTGACATTTGCTGCAGCAATCCCTGCCCCCATGATCCCCGCACCAATCACCGCCGCTGCTTTTATCTCTCGCGGCGCAATATCACCATCGACCCCCGGGTCTTTTTTGTTTCGATCCGTCAGGAAGAAAACGTTCAAGAGGGACCCGTTAATGGGTGAACCGAACAGCTGGGCCATACCCTCCGCTTCCAACTCTAAAGCGGCATTCACATCCAAACCGGCTCCACCCAACATGACTTCGAGTGCAGCCAAAGGCGCTGGATACTGACCTTTTGTCTGTTGCTGGATGAGTGCCGAAGCCGTCGCTCCCAAGAAACCCAGTTCTGTTTCACTAATATCGACGGGCGATGACCACAAAATCCGATCTTTCAGGTACTGTCCCGATTGTTGCTCGCTCCGCACCAACCGGATGCCTGATTCCTGCAAACGTTCCACCGGGACAACGTTGCTAACCCATCCCAAAGCATAGGCCTCTTCCGCACCAATCGAAGCACCACCCGTGACTAACTCGACCGCGTTCGAAAGACCCACCATCCTTGGCGTTCGCGCTGTTCCGCCCCATCCTGGAAACAGACCCAGTTTGACTTCCGGAAAGCCTATCTCCGTCTTCGGCCCGTCACTCATGATGCGACGATCGCACCACATCGAGAGCTCAGCACCTCCCCCTACGCAGATGCCATCGATCGCCGCAACCGTTACGAAAGGAACTTCGGCAAGGCGTTGAAACAGCTTTTGACCCAATCGACACTTCTCAACAATTGCATCTTTCGGAGCATCCAGAGACTGCACAAATTCCCGCAAATCGGCACCCGCGATGAAAATCCCGGGCTTCGCCGAAATGATCACGAGCCCTTGCAGTGCTGGATTCTCTTCCAGACGATCAATATTGACGGAAAGCTCTTCTAAAATCCCTCGAGAAAGTATGTTGGCTCCTTTACCCGGCATGTCCAACGTCAGAACTGCAATATCCGACTCGGGAAAGGAAAGCTTCATCGATGTGGCCATAGCACGCCCCGTTTGATTCCTTGGGTTTGAGATGCGCCATGCTCGACACATCTACTCGCAATCCAAATTTGCTAGTCGAAATGGGAAATAAGACCCAACTTGCCCTTTTGACCGAGCTCCAAAATTTCGCCTAGTAATAATATCCGCAATCTGTGTGAAATCGAGCAGACTAAATAGATCGTACGGACCAAATTCCTCGCGTCAACGCTTCGCAAACCATCTAGCCTCACTAATCCAAAGTGTTTACCGTGTCGTTAAGTTCGTCAGGCTATTCGTAGTCGATCAAATCCGACATCATCTCAACCCCAAACCCGAAGCTTACGTTCGCTGACGAGCAGACGGTCTGGGACGGAAGCACGATATCTTTGAACTGCGAGAAAAAAATGCATCGAATAACTGGCCGCTGTCTCGGCACCAGCATTCTTGTACTCTGCCTATTCTGCTGGCCGAATTCCACCAAGACACTCGTTTTTGCCGCGGAAGATGCGCAAACCGTCAAGTTGATCATCGATTACGGGGACGGGGTGGAAAAGCATTTCCCACAACTCAAATGGGCCGCTAAAATAACGGTTTTTGAGCTCATGCAACAAGCCAGCCAGCACCCTCGCGGAATCCAATTCAAACACCAGGGACGAGGATCAACCGTCTTGCTGACCCAGATTGACGAGCTGAAAAACCAAGGTGGAACGGCCCAGAATTGGATCTATCGAGTCAACCAAAAACTGGGGAATCGCAGCATCGGAATTCAAGAGCTGAAACCGGGTGACACCATCTTGTGGAAATTCGAGCCATATCAGTAGAATTCGGGCTCGAGCCCGTGACCAATCGCGCCGCCTGAGAAGGAGCATCGGATTAAGTGAAACAACGCACCGAACAAATTCTGGTCTTTGGAATTCTGGTTGCCGCTTGCGTGGGATTACGTCTGTATTTCCAAACCATTCCAAATTTTGCCCCGGTCGCTGCTGTCGCCCTGTTTGCTGGCTACTTTTTTAAATCCCGCCGGCTTGCAGTTTTGGCTCCGATCACGGCGATGGCGATCAGTGATCAGTTCACGGGAGCTTATCAACCGATCCTCATGGCCACCGTCTATGGCTGCCTGGCGGTTCCCGCCTTGGTGGGTGGCCCTTTGCGTCAGAAACTTTCTCAGAGAGGTCCGATCGCCTGCTCGCTCACTCTTTTGAGTTGTAGCTTGGCCTCCTCGTTGCTTTTTTTCCTGGCAACCAACCTTGCCACCTGGCTCGTAACACCCTGGTATCCGCGTACAATCGCCGGTTTGACCCAGTGCCTCATAAGTGCCGTACCGTTCTTTCGCTACACACTCATGGGTGACCTCTTTTTTGCCGCTGCCCTGTTCGGAAGCTATGCGGCCATCTGTCAGCTAGTCACGAGCCACCGACGGCCAATGCAAACGAATCCGATGGCAATGCAGAAGAGCTAATCGTTGCCATCGATGACCGACCAATTCGATTGAGCGATTTAGCGTGGCTCAATTGTCCCAACTCGAAGCCGCGGCTTTTGCCCAAGGAAGTCTGCAGAAAGCTTCGTTTACCCGAGCGTCCGAACTCAACCCTCCGACAGGTTATTGGATGGCTTGTTCCAACTGCATGGCGGGAGGACCGATCTTCTCGAGCAACTGCTGAGGAGTCGTCGTCTCAGGATTGTCATCCAGCTGCCGTTCAATGGCGTCAATCTGGGAATTGATGGATGCGACGAGCGTTGTCTGATCGCTGGCCGCCGCCCCCACACCTTTCAATCCAACTTTGACACAGCCAAGATTGTGCTTCAACACTCGGCGTGCTTGTACGACGGCTGGATTCGCCTCAACCTGCTGTGCCTCCAAACCAAATCGAGGTCGGTTCGCATCGGGATCGACCGGGTTCTCTTCCTCGTGTCGTTTGATCCGTTGAATCTCTTCCACACATGCCGTCAGAGCAACATTGCCCAATCCCTTAATGATTGCCTCGCCATCGAGATTCTTCGCATTGCGATAATCCAGCTCTCCCAACGATTCAGCCGCCGCACATCGAACCCAAAGCGGTAGCTTCTGATCGGCGACAACCTGTTGAATCGAACCAGCCGCCCCACTCAGTCCCACGGCACCCAGCGTTTCAATCGCCAAACGCATTTTCCAATAATGAGCGTCGTGATCCAGATCATTGGCCGGTACCGGGGCTTTGATAATGGCCAGCATTGGAGGCACGATTTCCTTGTCAGCACCCCGCTTTCCATTGGCCCTTAACAACTGAGCTTGTCGGCGCAAACCAATCATCGCGGCAACTTGAACTGCCTGAGGCTGTTTATTTCGAGGATTGATCAACTTCAGTAAGAACTCTCGAGCAGGTGCGTAGGGTACGGCGTAAGGATTGCCGTTCACACGTGCCTCGGTCTCATTGAGATTACCTAAGATCAAGACCGCATTGTAACGACAGGCGGGGTTGTAGTTTCCGGTAGAAAGTGACTTCAACGTCTTGAAAACAATTTCGTCGCGGATGTAGTTATGAAGCGACGGCTTCTCACGAACCGCTTCCAACTGCTTGGCAATTTCAGTCCGCCATTTCGGAAACTGATCCGGACGATCGGCGGCGGATGGAAGCGTCATCGCGGCAAAAATACAAAGTCCATACCACCGTTTGAGTGCTCTTTGATCTTCCTGCGTCAGCGGTCCATCGGAGACAAAAACGCGACGTACGTCGCGTTTGGCAGCCGACACCTGCTTTGCGTCCGTAATCGCACTCGCCGCCCGCTTATAAGATTCCCCTTGGGCAGTGGCGTGACTCGTCGTTGACGCCAAAATCGCTGTGATTAGACAAACCTGCAACCACTTAGCAAGAGACGGTGACTTCATCATGGCAACTCCAGGCGCAAAGACGGGGCAGGGACCGTGTTAACGGTAGGATACCTTGAGTCCAGCGAAAATTCTGTTCCGAAAAGCAAAGGAGAATGTCCTATCCTCCCAGAGTACTCAAAGGCAAACTTTCATGTCAACGATCGAGTAGTCCGTTTGACAGCAATCGCGGCCATCCCGTACATTGGGTATTATCCAGTCGGATACACGTAAGTTCAAACCATGAAAAGATTTCCGGGCATCTAAGGCCCGCTCACAACGATGACTGAATTCGAAAAGCGACTCTCAAAAGCGATCGAACGCGGTAGCTACCGAAATGCGGAACGGGCGCGAAAGGCCAAGGAAAAGGCCCTTTCCGAGGAAGAGTTAAAAAATCTGCACACGAAGTACCGGTTGGAATTCTCCGAACATATCGAAGAGTGCATGAAACAACTTCCTAACCATTTCCCCGGTTTTCAGCACGAGTCCATCTATGGTGATCGCGGATGGGGCGCTGCCTGTAGCCGGGATGACCTCGGCCCCGGTAATGCGGGTCGCCGCGCCAACTACTACAGCCGTTTGGAGATGAGTATTCGGCCGTTCTCGGACTATCACGTGGTCGATCTGGCCGCAAAGGCAACCATTCGTAATAAAGAAGTTTTCAGTCGCTCTCATTTCCAGTTGCTGAACGAAGTGGACACCGATACTTTCCTGCATCTGATTGATGTCTGGATTCTCGAATATGCGGAACTTTACGCGGCATCCTAAAAGGGTTGCCGTGTAGGAATTGGGTTCACTCGTGACCCCGGCATCGGATCACCAACTCAACCAGCGTCTTGGCATTGGTCACTTCATTCTTTGGACCAGTTGTTGTGCCGTTTTTTTCGCAGTCTCAAAACACGCCGCGCCGGATCGTTGGGTCGCGCCAATCGGCATCCTGCTGTTATCGTTAATAGCCGGTATCTACGGCACATGCTGGGCTGGCTGCCTGATCGTCGTCTATCGCTGTATTCGCTTTTCACGGCCACAAATTCAACCGGGCGAATGGCTCTTGTTCTGTCTCGGCCTGATTCTCACCGTTGAAATTCTGACCAACCAGTTCCCCCCCCATTTCATTTTCAGCAAGGCAGCTTTGCAAATTGCCACCGCCTGCGGAGCGTTGGTCATCCCAACCCTCAGTCGCCAACTGGCCACGCGTTGGAAGTTGCTTTTCATCGGTTTCGTCATCGCTTATGCCGGCCCACTTTACCTCGTTTTTGGGGAAAGCATCGGCTTTCCCGTAGGCCTGCAATTTGCCAAATGGTCCACTAGCGTGATGTGGGTTCGCCCTTTTCTCCTGGCAATAATGTTGTCCGCCGTCGTCATACGAGACGCTCAACAAAAGCAGCCCTACGGTTGGAGCCATTGGCTAGGCATCGCTTGTACAGCCTGTTGGATCGCAAGCAAGTGGCTGTAGTACAAACCGCTTACTACTCCTGCTGCTGCAAACAGTAGAGCCGATCCGCCGTACGAATTAGGAGGCGATCGTTTGCAATTGCGGGTGTCGCCATACACAATTCGCCCTCTTCCAACTCGTTGGTTCTCAAGATTTCGAATTCAGGGCCGGCTTTGATGACGAACGTCTTTCCATCTTCATTCAGGCAGAAGATTTTTCCATTATATGCCCACGGTGATGCGGTGAAGGCACGCCCATTGGGAATGCGTTGTTTACCGTAAATTTTTTCACCCGTCAGCGCATCGTAGCAAGCAAAAAAACCACGGTCATATAAGACATAAATCAATCCTTCGTACAACAAGGTCGAGGGATTATAAGGAGCCGCTTGCAATTGACACCACGCGATGAATTCGTTGGAAGTCTGATCAGCGCCCAGCGAGATATCTCCGGAAGCTCCAGGACGAATAGCGAAGATTGGCTTCTTCTTATCAAGCACGTAACCAGAAGTTACATACAACAAGCCGTTCTCGGCGTAGGGATTGGCAATCGTGATGGATGAGCAACCACCTAATTCATAAAGCAAATTCCCATTCAGGTCATAGCTGCGAATCTTCCCCGTACCAGGAGTGACAATCTCTGTTCGCTGTTCGTGCTGCCAAACGTAAGGAGTCGCCCAATTGCTCTTTTCGTCCCGCTCAACCCTCCAAATCGGATTCCCTGTCTGAGTGTCCAACGCGATCAAATACGAATTTTCTTCATTGTCATTCACGAAGATCAATCGGTCTTCATAGACGACCGGCGACGACGCGGTTCCCCAATCGAAGCGGGTTTTATGAGGCTCAACTTCGTGTGTCCAAATAAGCTCACCGTCCATCGTCAAACAAAACAGACCCACATTGCCAAAGTAGCAATAGAGTTGCTTTCCATCGGTAACTGGCGTTTCCGACGCATAGCTGTTTTTTAAATGCATGCTTGTCGGAGGAACGCCTTCGTGGAGCGTACGGTCCCATAGTTTTTCACCCGTACTGAGGCTCAAACAAATGGCCTTCCAGCGATGATTCGATTTGGGGGGCTCGGAACGATTGCCACCAAAGTACAACCCCTTCTTGACCGGTTCGGTTTCTCCGTCATTCGCCACTGTCGTGAGGAATACGCGATCTCCCCAAACGATCGGAGATGACCACCCTCGCCCCTCAATCGGTTCGCTCCAAACAACGTTTTGGGTTGTTGACCATTGATCTGGCAAGCGATCACTGTCCGCTGCAACGCCCCGCGCGTCGGCTCCGCGGAATTGGGGCCAGCGGCCTTCATGCTCTGCAGGCAACGTTCCCAACAGAAGTCCTGAAACAAATAGCCCCACAATGCCCCTGATTGGGCTGCAACGGTGGTGAAATGAAAACATTGCAGTTAAGCTCCTGCGAAAGTCGCGCCGGCACCGGACTCACGGCGCAAATCAAGCATAATTAGTTCAAATATGTGATACCAAGTGACGACTTAATGAGTCGCTGACCATTCGATACAACACATCGGGCGTTGGCAACACCGGAAAGCGAGTTTCTCATCTTTGCTTCGTCTGCCCGGCATTGATCGAAACCTTGCGGATCGACATTTTACCAATCGCCAAAACAAGATAGAACCAATTGTATAGGCCCAAATAGCGCACTCCATCTGATGCGGAATGGCGACTGCTGGGTCGCTCAAGAAACGTGAAAATCAAGCAGTCGCACGATGCGGAATCTGCCGTAAGACTTGGCGATTTCGCCCCCGACAACCGCCAAGAGGGGAGCCCGCCCACAACAGGACGCTATAATTAGAGGCCGAAGTGGCGCTGCCACCTCCGGCCTGGTACCCCTGCGTTTTGGCTCGCTTGAGCCGACAAACGCCGCAGGACTCTGCGGCCAATCCCTCGGAGCTTGTCAATCTGTTGAACCATATCGCATCTTTCATGAGGGCATCCACAATCCCATGCAGGTTGGGTCGACAAGCTCTATGCGTCGGGCTCATCACTGCCTCCCTCACCGGTTGTGTGCGTGAACCGATGTCGGATCCGATTGCACCCTCAACGAACGGGCATGGCATTTATGGCCAGGTCACCGCGGATGGCAAAGCCGTTGAGGGAGCACAGGTTCGCATCAAAGGTACACCTCTCAACACGCGTTCGGCTGCCGACGGATCGTTCGAGTTCGACGTGTGCCTCGACGTTGAAAATCCGCAAGTCATCACCGGCTCCAAAACGGGATACTTCATTCAAGGCCAAACTGCGGAAACATTACCCGTCGCACTAAACCTCGAGGCGTTACCAACATACGATGACGAGTCCTACGAATGGGTCGATCCCACGCCGGATGAAACGGCCAGCCTGAATTGCGGCAATTGCCATCCTCAGATTTATGAGGAATGGAAGTCAGGCGGCCACGCAAGCTCAGCAACCAACCCACACTTTTTGAATCTGTATAACGGGACAGACTGGCACAACAACCCAGATGTGGGCTGGAATTTATTGAAGGATTATCCCGAAGGGGCAGGGGTTTGCAACGCTTGCCACGCACCTGCCGCATCAATCGATGACCTAGCCGTTTCGAACATCCAAGATCTCGACGGCGTGGCAAAACATGGAGTTCACTGCGACTTCTGCCACAAAATACAGGACACGGCAATCGGGACTCCCGGTCTGACTCATGGGCGTTTCGGCATGTCACTCCTTCGACCCAGCCATGACCAGCTCTTCTTCGGTCCACTCGACGACGTTGATCGCGGCGAAGACGTCTACTCACCTCTGCAATCACAAAGCCAGTTCTGCGCCAGTTGTCACGAAGGCATTGTTTTTGGGGTACACGTTTACAGTACTTATTCCGAATGGCTTGAGAGTCCGGCTCGACAGGAAGGCAAACAATGCCAGACGTGTCACATGCGTCCCACCGGTGAAATGACCAACATCGCTCCCGACCATGGCGGTATCGATCGTGATCCATTGACATTAGCAAGCCACCAATTGCTAAGCGGCAGTCGGGAAGAAATGCTGGCGGATTGCCTGAAAGTTAATGCGACGCTGGAACACGTCAACGATGCGGCTGTCGTTCGCGTCACCATCAGGACGGAAAACGTCGGTCATCGCGTTCCGACTGGATTCATCGACCGGCATCTCATCTTAGCCGTTGAAGCTTTTGACGACCCTGAGGCAACCTCTGAGGTCGAACTCAAAGAGGGGCCTACGCTACCTGTTGCGGCTGGCAATTTAGCCACCAAGCCGGGCAAGCTATTCGCCAAACAACTCAAGAACGCTCAAGAGCCCAAACCTTTCTGGTCGATGAGCGGCGAACTGATCGATACCCGCCTGCAACCCGATGCAACCGAAGTGCAGGATTTTTTCTTCCCCGCGAAAACTCAACGAGTACGTGTTCGCTTGATCTACCGCCCATTTTGGCAGGAAGTCGCCACCCAAAAACAGTGGCCCAACGACGAAATCATGGTCTTTGACAAAACGCTCGGTGACTGACGGATGGCAACTTAATTTGACCCTACACGGCAACACGTCAGGGATTTAATCGGTTAAATTCGCGTAATGTCTTCGCCCCACCGACCAATCATCCCGCCGCAAAAGCAGCTTGCAATTTGTCTCTTGTTCCTCGTTTTCGTACGAGTTTACTATCTGCTAATCGAGTCCAACATGCGGACTCTTCACTCCTGGTTCGACAACTATCCCTGGTTTTTGTTAGTCGTCTATCTGTTGGCAATTCTCTGCGCGACAGGGGGTGCGTTGGCAGCACGGCACGGGTTTAGCAAACTCCTGATTATCCCCACGGGAATTGCCTGCGGCGCACTCGCAACGTTGATGCACAACAGCTTACCCGGTGGTTTCATCGGTTTTTTGTGCGGACTTTTCGTCTTTAGTTCCAGGTTACGGAATTCACCACGACAGCTGTGGCGCCCCGTCTTCCTCGCCTGGCTCCCAACATTTCTGATTGGCCTCCTACTGGGCTTTGCTGTTGCACAGGTGACCCTCCAAGGAAATCCCGTGCACGCCTGGCTTTTGATCGGGCAATGGTGCCTCGGGCTAATCGGGGTCGGTGGGGCCACGACCTTGATGATGAGTAGCTCATTAATGGCGAGACGACGATCGATTCGTTGCTTGATTGCCTTGGGCATTATCTTCAGCCTAGGGGTTGGTTTTCTGCGAATTCACTGATTGGTGTTTCATTGCGACGGACCGGCGTGACGGACGATCAGATCAAACAACTCAATCGACTTCAAGCTCCGCAACTCACGCTGGACGCGAGTCGATTATCGGTTGGATCAAAAACCGCACTCGCCTCGGCTGACGAGGTCTCACTTTTCATTGACAAGGCGAGAGTCACCGCCCCAGATATTGACCGCCTCGATGAACTCGGCGTCGAATTCACCTTCCAAGGCTGATCATTCACGGACGAGGCAAAGGAACGGATGAAAACCGAAAACTGCCAAACGGACTTTTTACATTCGACGCTTGGCACCTCAACAATGATCCGGGACAATGAAATTAATCGACGATCATCGGCTGACAGTCAGCGCTGGAGATTCATTCACGCGTGACGCATGAACACCTGCCGAAGCAGCCAACATTTGACTTGAATACGACCTACTTTTGCTTTGCCGCAAGCTTCAGAATCAAATCAAATTCCTTCTTGCGAACGGGCTGGACAGAAAGTCGCGATCCCTTTCGTAACAGCTCCATCTCTTTTAGTGCCGCAACTTCTCGCAAATCGGCGAGTGCCATGGGAACCTTGAAGATTTGATCAAGCTGAATGTTGACCATGAACCAACGAGGATTTTCAATGGAAGACTTGGGGTCGAAATGCTTGTCTTCAGGATCCCAAGCGGTGTGATCGGGATAGGATTCCTTCACGACGCAAGCGGTCCCGACAATGGCACTCGGATTCGCGTTCGAATGATAGAGCAAAATCCGATCACCTAACTTCATGTCATCACGCATGAAATTGCGAGCCTGATAGTTTCTTACACCATCCCAGCACGTGGTTTTCTTTTTAGATTTCGCCAAATCCTGAATCGAGAACTCATTCGGCTCGGTTTTCAACAGCCAGTATTTCATCTTGTATCTCAGCTAGAATCGACCTCTCCATCGCAACTCGGACGATCCGAATTGCTTTATTGCAGAGCTAATTATTGTCGACTCTCGCCTTAAACTCTAGCGGCGATCGGTCTTAGCCGGTTTCTGAGTGAGCTTTCGACCACCCGATGCGAGGTAAGCAAACAGGTCGGTCACCTCATCGAGTGTCAGTTGATCGATCAATCCCTCTGGCATCGCGGAGGTACGACTCGGTTCCGACTCGTCAATCTCATCGGCTGGAATCCGGACTTTTTGGCCATTGGCCTGCAGCACAACGACTTCTTGATCGCCCGTCGGGGCCACAAGACCGGTGTAAGTTTTACCATCCACGGTGATGATCGTCTTGGCCGCGTATTGATCCGAAATCACTTTCGAAGGATAGATCATCGAATCCAAGATCTCCTGCGGCAAAAATCGCTTGCTCACCGTCGTGAGGTCCGGTCCCATCGACTCGCCATTCGATTCAAACCGATGGCAATTGGCACATTGGGCTTTGGCAAATACCAACCTTCCGGCCTCAATTGAGCCACTGCCGTCTTCTGCGGCTTGCTTCAGGTGATTCAACAATGCATCGTAATCCCATTTTCCACCGGACGTGGTCGACAACTCGGGTACCGGTTCGTCGGGATAGGTTTCAGCAAACCAGTTTTTCCAAGCAGCAACCCCCTTTTGCCAAGGAATCCCCCCCTGCGAGGCGGTAAATCCCTGCCAATGCTCAAGTAAGCGAATTGCATCTTGGGCTCCGTCGTCACCTAATCGCTGTGCGGCCAAAATCACTTGTCGGTAAGGCTCGGCGTCCTGCGGAGCTCTCTCTTGTTCACTGAGCTTATTGAGAATGTATTGAACCGATTGTTTATCGAGTAAGGGCAAACTGCGAATCAGAATCTCCCAGTTTTCACCGGTCGGTTGTTCAGCAAGTCCCAATGCAACTTCCACACGGCGACTCGGATCTCGCTCGTAGAGCTTTCTCAAATAAACAAGAGATTCCGAACTCCCGTCTCTTGCAAGCACAGCGATGACCCCTACCTTGAGCATTTTCGCCGTATCGGTTTTCTGCTCGGCAATCTGACCATCCAACTGGATTATTTGTTTGATTTGTTCACTGGCAAGTTGATCAGGAAGTTGAAATAAGCAGGCAAGTGCGGCCCCCGGAACGCGGTCACCCTGTTCAAGCACGACCTGCATTTCCTGCTCGGTAAGCGTCTTTCCAAAATCTCGAGCTACGTTTTGCAGATAACCTGGAACACTGTTTCCATCCTCCGGAGTCGCTTCCAGATTCTCAAACACAACCAACTTCTGCTCCGTCGACCAATTGGCCTTAATCCGCGTCAAATGGGTTGCCAAGTGGACACGATCGGCCGCCGGCAGATCTGTCTCCAATTCGGCCAAGTAACGGTCCAAAATCGATCCGACCTGCAAATAGGCCAACAAACGCACTAGTTCACGGTTAATCAATTGACTGCTAGAAGGATACTCCTCCGAGAGTCGTTGACTGAGCAAGGGGACATCGTTGCGGGTGAGATTACCGCGCAACAGGGCCAATTGCTGGACTCGCAATAGATTGATGAAGTCTTTATCGCTAATAAAGCCATTCATCAAGGAGAGCGTGCGATCCAGAATCGCACGTGCGACTCCAGGATCCGGATCGGCAATCAAGATAGCCGTCGCACCCTGCAGGAAGATCGCTTGATTGTCGGATTGAAGAATTGTTTCCTGCCACTTCGATCTTGGCATGCGTTCCAGCATCCGTCGCGCGGCCCAAATTTGGTAGCGATCTTTCGAGGTTAACAGGTGACTCATGCTATCGAAGCTTGGCACATGTCCCAACCGAACGATTGCCTCACACGCGCGGCGTTGAACGACAGCATCTTGATCCTTGAGCATTTCCGTCAAACGATCAGCCGCTTCGGTTTCCGACATCAGTCCTAAGCCACAAGCAGCTTGCCGACGAACGGCCGGGTTCTTGTCGAATGACAAAGCGACCAAATCTTCCAGACTCGGTTTCGGCCCCAGCCATTGCATCACGCGTAACGCCTGAACGCGTTCTGCAGTTGGACGATTTGTATCGAGAGCTGCTTCAGCAATCAACGCATTCCACTTGTCGCCTAACTGCTCCTGTAGCTTGGCCATTCGCTGTCGAGCCCAACTACTGTTGAGTTGCGGTTGTCGAAGTACTCGGTCGATACCAGTCCCCAGGATCTTTTCGTCAAACTCATGCCCCTTCCAAGCAACTCGATAGATATTGCCTGCCGTACCACGACCGCCAGTGACAAAGTAAAGCGCTCCGTCCGGTCCTACTTCAATATCGGTAACATTCAAAGGCGTACCACTGATAAATGTCTCCGGCAACGCTCGATAGGAGGCTCCCACTTCCCGTAAATTCATCGAAACGATTTTGCCTTCCGACCAATCACAGGAAAAAATCGTATTTCGATATTGCTTGGGAAAGGCAAGGTGTTCATAGACGGTTAAGCCGGCTGGCGAACCCCGATCCGTGTCGGCAATTCCGCTGAGTCCGTCGAGATGGCCTTCTGGCCATTTCGACCATCCACTCCGCCATCCAAACTCGGCTCCCGGCACCACATGATACAAGCGAGTCGGTCGAGACCAGGACGTACCCAGATCCGATTCCATATCGGAATCGTGTGTAAAAATCTCACCCGCCGCGTTGATCGCAAGGTCATAGGCATTTCGCAGTCCACCGGCTACGATCTCAACCTGATTGCCTTCCCCATCTGTTCGGAAGACAAGTCCACCCGGCGCTTTGATCCCCGCAGCGTGTCCGCTCGGATCTTCCAGCTTGGGCTGAACCAGATCTCCTTCGTAGAAATCCCGATAGGGACTGGCAGGATCGACCTTTACATCCAACTCGGTATGATTTCCAACCACACCGTAAAGATATCCGTCAGCACCCAAAATCAGACCGTGAGGCCCATGTTCAAGATTCTCACCTTTGAAACCTAACACAAGCTTTGTTTCGTCTAAAAAACCGTCGCGATTCGCATCTCTCAGCCGGTAAAGTCCCAACCCCTGCGGCCCCGTCCCCACCACAAACACATTGCCGTTCATCGCCAAAATACCCTGACAGTTTTTCACACTGTCAGCGTACTCTCGAATGGTATCGAAACGGCCATCCTTGTCTTTGTCGTAGACCAACAATAGCGAACCACCTTCAGACGCCGCAATCATGTGTCCGAATTCGTTAAATGTCATCGCGATCAACGAACCCACATCCTGATTTCCGGCAATCTGTTCTAATTCAAACTCACGAGGTACTTCTAAATTGCCACCCGATTTCGGCAAATTCGTGATCGTGCGCAAAGCATTGCCGCCAACGTTGTCGGTTGGTAATGTGTTCGCTGACCGTGGCTTTGCTTGAGTCATCTGCGATGGTTGTGATTTCCCCGCTTGGGAATCCTTTCGCGGACCTTGACTCGCACCAACTTGACTCAACTGCCGACTCACGAAGTCCGAGAATTCACCAACCGGCTTGGCCGACGACCAGCGACGATCAGAATAGGAATTAAGATTCCACAACGGCAAAGGTGAGAGCGAAGTGCGCCAACTGCCGTCCGAGACAAAGGTGAGTTCCTTTTGGTCCTGCTTCAACACGTTTAAACGCAACGCAAGACCCGCCGTGACTCCCTTTCGATTGCTGACTCGCACCGCCACAACATTGGCACCCTTGCGAAGTCGATCACCCACTTCAAACGAAACGATCCCTTGATCGCTTGTGCCCTCACCAACCCGCTTACCATTCAGGAATAGTTCGAAACGATCATCCGCAGCAATCGCCAACTGTGCCGATCGCACCCCCCCGTCAAGACGAATGGTGCGGCGAAAGTGACAGGAGGCCTGCGGAACGTGACCCGCATTATGATTCGGAGACCAAATCCACTGCGGGACAGGTCCAGCAAACTGCCAAGCGAGCAGGCTGGATGCAGTGGCTGCGACAATCCCAAATAGGCAACAAAACAGGACCGCGGTGTATCGTCGACTCATCCTGACACCTCGTAGCGCGACTAGTTCCAGAGAAACGGTGGGGGACGGTACCACCAAGCAAGGCTGGAATGCAACACGTTTTTCACAAATCGTACCGTCAACGCTCTCGCTAGCAGGGACAGCAGCCGATCGAAGTGGCAAAACTGAGTCAATTTATCGACTGTTGAACCGGGAGGCCGATTACTCGACGGCCTCACAGGCGACTCGACGGCCCAACAGGCGACTCGATGCTGAGGGCCGTAAGCGACGAGTGGAGGCATCTCCCGCTCACAGCGATCCTGTTTCACCGGACAACGACTCACGAAGGGGCAGCCCATCGGCGGATCATAAGGACTGGGCACGTCTCCCTCCAACACGGTCAATTCATGCCGAAGGTCCGGATCGACAATTGGGTTGGCGCCGAGCAGCGCCTGGGTGTAAGGATGCTGGGCTCGCTCGGCCGCTTGCCGACATTCAAGTTCCTCCACAATCGTTCCCAAATACATTACGAGCATGCGATCGCAGAAGTGTTCGACAACACGAAGATCATGAGAAACGAACAGCATCGTCAAAGCAAAATCTTCCTTCAGATCAACCAGTAAGTTGAGAATCTGTGCTTGGATCGACACATCAAGAGCCGAGACAGGCTCATCGGCCACGATAAATTCCGGCTTCACCGCCAAAGATCTGGCAATGCCGATGCGCTGGCGTTGTCCACCTGAAAATTCGTGGGGAAACTTAGATTTATCATCGGCATGCAGCCCGACCTTCGCAATCAATTCATCCACGTAGGCATTAACATCGGCTGCTGGAACAATTCGATGAAACCGCACAACTTCGGTCAACGTTGCACCGACTGTCATGCGAGGATTCAACGACGAATTCGGATCCTGAAAAATGATCTGAAATCGTTGGCGAAACGGCATCATTTGGCGATGATTCAAATGACTAATGTCTTGCCCATCAAAGATCACGTGCCCCTCCGTCGGCTCCAAGAGCCTGACCATCACACGCCCGAGCGTTGACTTACCACATCCAGACTCACCCACAACGCCAACAATTTCGCCACTTTGTATTTGAAAACTGACACCGTTCAATGCATGCACTTTTGCGACAACACGATTGAGGAAGCCACCGTGTTTCGGAAAATGTTTGACCAGATTTTGCACTTCGACTAACGCCATCAAATCGCCTCATCGAGTGGAAAATGACAACGAACTGCCTGGGTGGGACGCAGGAACTCCAGCTCGGGAACCTCCGTTCGACAAAGGTCCTGACAATAGCCGCACCGATCGTGAAATCGGCAGCCCTGAGGTAACGCGTGCAAACTTGGCACGATTCCCTCAATGGTTGGCAATCGTTTGCCGTAATATTGGGAATCCGTTTTCGGAATCGAAGTCAACAACGCACGCGTATAGGGATGCTGTGGCCGATGAAACAGATCATGGACGGACGCCGTTTCGACAACGCGTCCCGCATACATCACCACAACTCGATCACAGATTTGCGCGACCACTCCCAGATCATGGGTAATCAGTAAAATCGCGGTACCGATTCGTCTTTTCAAATCATTCATCAGTCGCAAGATTTGAGCTTGGATCGTCACATCCAAAGCGGTCGTGGGCTCATCCGCGATCAGCACGCCCGGCTCACAACAGAGCGCCATGGCGATCATCACACGTTGCCGCATACCGCCCGACAATTGATGAGGATACTCCTTGAGCCGTTTCTCAGGGTTTGGCATTTCGACCAATTGGAGCATTTCCAGACAGCGCGCCTGCCGCTGCGATCGGTTGAAGTCCGTGTGATAACGCAACACTTCATCCATCTGCCAACCGATCGTAAATACGGGGTTCAGCGCCGTCATCGGTTCTTGAAAAATCATCGCAATCTGATTTCCACGAACACGACGCATTTGGCCTGCGGATAGCTTGAGTAAATTCTCGCCCTCAAATTCAACTTGGCTATCTTCGTCAAACGAAGTGACGTGTTCTGGCAACAAGCGCATGATCGACTTGCTGGTCACCGTCTTACCACAACCACTCTCGCCCACGATCCCCAACGTCTCACCGGGGAATAAGTCGAAACTAACCTGATCAATCGCCTGCACGGTTCCGCGATCCGTTTTAAATCGGGTCGTCAGATTACGAAGTCGTAAAATGGCTTGAGCTTCATTCATCCGCATCACACGTGTTTTGGATCAAACGCATCTTGAAGTGCGTCAGAGAGTACATTAAACGCCAGAACCAGCCCAAACATCAGAATGGTTGCCGATCCGATCTGCCAAAAAAAACCATTAATTACTTCAGGACGTGATTGTTCGATCATGATGCCCCAACTCGTGCCATTCTTGATGCCAAGTCCCAAGTAGGTCAAAATCACCTCGCCTTTAATCGCAGCGATGAACAACAAAGAAAAATTGATCAACATCAAGTGAGAGGCGTTGGGAAGAATGTGTCGCACCATAATGTAAGGACGGCTATAGCCGAGAACCGTTGCCGCCTGCACATATTCCAACTCACGCAGTTTCAAGGTCTCACCTCGAATCACGCGACAAGGACCGATCCAATAGGTGGCACTAAAGGCAATGTACATCGGCACCAAAGTACCTTCGAACACCGACCCAGTGAACATGTAGGCCAGCAACACCAAGAGGACAAGACTAGGAATGGAAGAAAAGGTCGTGAATATCCAGGTGACGAGATGATCAACCCAACCCCCGTAGAATCCTGCTGCCGCACCCAACAGAGCACCGATCAAAACCGAGAAGAATGCCACCACCAAACCGATTTTGATGGCAACTTCGATCGAGTAGAGCGAACGCAGTGAAATCGAACGTCCTTGCGCGTCGGTACCTAGTAACAAATCAAAGCGGTGTTTCCACAACCGCGTTCCGACCAACGGGACAAACAGCGAGTCCGTCTCGCGCTGGAGTTGATCAATCTCACTGCTGGCGGAGGGACTCGCGTTTAAATCGTCACGCTCCATTAACCGATCGTAAGTGTTCCAAGCTTGATCGAGGAGTGCTTTCATTTCGTCAGGGGGAAGATCCTTAAGGTGCATCGCACCGAGCTTAATTTCAGCCAGAGCTTGAGCCGGATCCTGTCGTCCCAGGGCACGATCAACTCGATTCAGCAAGTATTCGCAATCCTCGACTTGCTTCTCGGGTTCCTGCTCTTGAAAAAAACCGGAAACATTCTTGGGGCCGACACGTGCAAACGTGTCATTCAAATCGATCACACCGAACAGCGAAGTACCAACGGCAATCGCCAGATAGATGGCAACGATAAACAACGCAACCACGGCCATTCGATTTGAGAAAAACTTCCGAGTCGATCTCAGCTTCCACCAACGTTTCATCATGAGAGACGGACCCTCGGATCAAACACGGCATACAGCACATCGGTGAGAATAATCGACAGAATGTAAACCGCCGCAAAAATCGCCGTGAAGGCTTGGACGACAGGAAAGTCCTTGACACGAACCGCCGCAATGAGTGTTCGTCCCATTCCCGGAATGCCGAAAAAACTCTCCAATAAAATGGATCCCATAATCAGAAACGGCAAGGAGATTGCTACGCGAGTTACGATTGGAATCATGGCGTTTTTCAGCATGTGGACAAACATAACTTTCGGCTTGGAAGCACCCTTCGCCAGGGCCGTTGTGATGTAGTCGCGCTGTGATTCCTCGACCATCACCGCCCGATAATATCGCGTATCGTACCCCATACCGACGATCACACTGATCATCACCGGCAGCAGACAATAGTGCACCCAATTGGAAAGGCCAGGCTCGTAACCCTCGATCGCAAACAACTCCCAACCAAGACTTCGATTCAGCACGTAGGCACCGAAGTATTGACCGAGAATAATGTAGACGAGAAAACTAACACTCATCCCAAGCACCGCACCGATCACCAAAGTGCGATCAACGATCCGACCTCGAAAGTAAGCGGAAACAATCCCAACGCAAATCGAAATCAATGTCGTCAGCACTAAAGCAGGTACTGTGATCGAGAGACTTGGCCCTACCGAAGAACGCAAGATTTCACCAACCGTTCGCCCGTGCTGATCCCAACTCTCGGTCCGCAGGTCAAAAGTCGTCAGAAACCGAGCGTACTGAACCAGAAAGGGCTGATCCAAACCCACTTTTTCTCGGTAGCGGATAATGTCGTCGGGATTTGCATTCTTACCGAGAAAGCTGTAGACCGGGTCATGGACTCGCAAGGCAGCCATAACGAGTAACACAATCGTCAAATAGACGGGCACGTTATAAACGAGCTTACGAAAGATATAGGCCCACATATGGCAACTGCCTAACCAAATTCAGTGTATTACTCAACCACAATCAACGTTGCTCGGACGGATCCAGATCGAGGTATTTGTACCACGTCCAAAAATCTTCCGTTGGCTTGCAATTCTTCAGCCAGGGTTGCACAAGATAGTAACGAGTTCGAGCCATCGATCCGATGAACGGCGAATCAACGATTACCATGTCTCGCATCTTTTCGTAAATGGCAGTTCGTTCTGGTGAAGGCGGCATCACTCGAATTTGTTCATACAGCTTGTCGAATTCCGGATTCTTGTAGTTGAAATGATTGGCACCCGGCGCCTCGTTCGGTCCGTAAAACAGGGCAAGGTTATTTTCGGCATCTGGATAATCTGAATGCCAAGCAAAGGCAAAAAACCCTGCCTTGCGATTATTGACTGCTTCGATAAACGAAGAAAACACATCGAGACGGGGGTTCACTTGGATCCCAATCTTCTTGAGTTGCCGCGTGGTCATCTCCGCAGCCTGGCTACCCGGACCTTCTAAAGAAGAATAGAAATCGATCGTGGGCAAACCCTCACCATTAGGATAGCCGGCCTTCGCCAGCAATTCTCGAGCCCGCTGGAGGTCGGGACCACGAAAACTGACCGGCCCCTTGCCATCGGGAGGATAGCCAGCAAGACCTGGTGGGATCATCCCGTCATAGATGATGCACAAATTATTGTAGAACGCATCGTTCCGTTCCTCCCAATCAATCGCCAGTGCGATCGCTTGCCGTAGATATCGATTTTTCTCACTGTCGCCACCAAACAACGGATCGTCCATATTAAATCCGTAAAAGATGAAGTCCAACAAAGGCACGGCGTGTGAGACCATCTTCTCTTTTTTGAATTCCGGCTTCAGTTTCTTAGTTCGCTTGTTGAACACTTCACCAAAGTTGTCTTTCGGCACACGCGCAATATCCAACTTGCCACTGCGCAATTGGAGCCACATTGGCTGATCGTCAACAAAGAATCCAAAATCAATACCGTCGACGAAGGGAACTTTCTTGCCAGCCATTGCCTGCAGTTCTAGCTTTGCATCTTCGGGCATGAAGTCACTCGGATAGAACTCCTCCCGGAAATTCGGATTTAACCTCAGCTTCATGCTCTTGTTAGGCGTCCAATCGGATTCTTTCATCATGAACGGACCAGTGCCAACCGGATGCCGGCCAAACTTCGATTGATATTTCTCCACCGCTTCGCGGGGAACAATGGAGGTTTGAAACATCGCCAACGTCCAAACAAAACGCTGCACAGGCTCCGTCAACTTGACCTCAAATTCGTGATCATTGATCAACACAAAACCTTCGACAGGCGCGTCGTAGTCGAATGCTTCCTTCGCATTCTGTTCACGTCGAAAGTCATCCAATCCAACAATCGTGTTCTCAACCAGCCACCAGTTCTTCAGCGAAAGATCCTGATCGGCCAAACGTTTCCACGAATAAAACACATCTTTTGCCACCAAAGGTCGTCCCTTTCCATCGGGGAAACAGGGATCGTCTTGAAATCGAATATCCTTCCGCAGCTTAAAGCGATAAGTTTTCCCATCATCACTCACCGTTGGCATCTCGGATAACAGCAGCGGTTCGAGTTCGAGTGGCCGAACCAGATACTTATACTGCAAGAGGGGTTCATAGACCTGCGAAATGCACATATTGTCATACTGAGTCGAGCCGAGTGCAGGATCCATCGACTTGGGACCATCGCTCGGGATCGGTAGCCGCAGGATTTTTTTCGCCGGTTCCGTTGAGCCATCGCCTGGGCTGGAGGAATCGGTCGACCGAGGGCCACAACCAACCAACATCAAGCAAAGCAAAACCCAAATACTCAATTCCTTCAGTCGCCACCCAGAGCAACTTGCTGCAATTAAATTCAGACTTTTCGACATCGTCATTCCTATTTCGAATTTCGATCGCACGGCAATCTCGAGCAACCAAAACTATTCTCGAGCAACCATGATAGGGTTGTTTACACAGCACCTTGCAGGTGCAACTGGAAAACACGCTCTCTGCATGCTACCAGGAACACCAAACGGTCTCCAGATCACGCTTTATCACTCATTCGGAAGCGACGCGTCCCGACCCGAGCGAAAGCCCCGTAGCCGATAAGCAGCAAGCTGCCGATGATACAGGTCGCTGCTAACTGATCATAATCATCGATCGTCGCCACCGGACCAAGACAGACTCCTGTGAGCAAACCGCTCAGCCCTCCCCATCCTACACCACGCCAACGACGGTAATGATACAAACCGATCACACAACCAAGCAGCGCACCGAGAAAGCCAAAACCAACTGGCCAGGCAAGCAGCGCGGGTAAGGAAGCCGCATCGCCCGACAACAAGCTTGCAAAACTTGGAAGGGCCGCAAATGCGGGTGCGATGAGCGAGATCGCCACACCGGCGACAGTCACGAGGAAAAACAAGACTGACAAGGGAAAACGACGAGGCGAGTTCATGGGAAACCTTTATTAGTCCTGATTTATTCAAGATGCTGTGCGTCGATCAACTGACCATCATCTCGGCAGCCTAAATCCCGGTAAACCTGCGCATCAATACTGTCGGCCAGAAACAGGACACGACCATCGGCAAAGGCGAACATTGCGCCACCATGGTGGCGGCTGCCAAAACCGCCGACATACAACCCGCTCTTTTTGGCAGCAGCCCATGGATCGTTGGGATCAATCTCTTCTCGCGTTTCGGTTTCGGTCACGACCTGAGTCCCATCATCGTCCGTAACTTCCGCCTCGAGATAGTCGCCCGGCACATCTGCGGTGGTATTTTCTGCGGGTACCTTTTCAGTCGTGTTGGCTTCGATCTTTTTCGTAATCGCTTGGGCGTCGTCCACGCCAGATGCAGCGGCTTCATCACTGGGCTCATCTCCCGACTCCTCAACGGATTTCTGAACAGTCGACTCCGTCGCCACAGCGAGAGGCTGAGTCTGATTGGGTAGCGTTCCCGTATTTCGCAAGGTGGCACGAGTTCCCGACATCCAACCCATGACATCCAATTCGGGCGTCAGCTTTTCACCGATAAGAAGAGTGTATTGACCACCGTCCGTGATCTGATCGCGAGTGATACGACTGTTCAGAAATAGCACCCCCCGATTATTGCTGTTAATCGGTGCCTCAACTTGATGATGCACACCGGCATAATCACTCGTCCCGATTGGACCGAACCCAGACGGTGAAGAAGGGCAGAGCAGCAGACTCAGCTGTGTCTCACGAGCAGGCAGATTCTGCTTAGCGTAGACACTCACGTTTTTGTCGATCGCGTTGTACAGATTATTCTCTTCCAGATGCGGCAGAAGCTGAATGATCCAACCTTGATGAAACCCTTTTTCTTCGCTGATGATTGGCCCCGGTGCGGGATCGGTCACACCGGCTGGGAAGTGCCCTGCTGCCATGTAATAACTTTGAGCAGCCAGGCTGATTTGTGTGAGCTTATTCATGCATAACGTGCGCCGAGCCGATTCACGCGATGCATTAATCGCTGGCAATAGCATCATCACTAGCATGGCGATAATGACAATAACCACCAACAGTTCTACCAAGGTAAAGCCAACGCGCGTTGACTTCAAAGTCGTTGTCTGTCTTACTCTCATGGCTTCACCTCATTACCAATGCGTATTTCTCGTTCCACCCGAACGCCTCGCAAAGACGGGTCTGGATAGCGGGCAATCACTTTCAACGTCTTTGATTCGGGAATCCATTCCATGTCGGCTCGTCCCGATACTTCATCGCCCCATTCGTCGGAATCGGGCCGCCAAGTTCCACCGTTGTAGTCGCTTTCGACTGACAAGCGCGCGGCGGCCAAATCGGCTGCCGAGCGAGCGATCCATTGGGACTGTATTTGGTGTTGTCGTAACACGGTCTGTTTTTGCACGAGCAGCACTCGTTGCAACATGGCAACGGCCAGCATGACGCTGACCACCATACAGATCAAGGCAAGCGCCATGATCACTCCCTTCGGGCGCCGTGATCGATACGACCGTATCGGACTCATCAATTTACCTCCTCCACAACCTTCGTCTGCTCGATCAATTGCTGGAACTGGCGTCCCAACTGGCTGATCACAACAATGTTTTGATCGGCGGCTGAAACGATTTGCATCGTAACAAATAGCTGCCCTTGGGCATCCGCGCGACTCCATTTCACAACCGTCTTTGTCGGCAGACGGTATTTTGCTCGCCTCAAACTTTTTTTGTCTCGCTGCAGTGTGCGTGTTACGGCACCAAGCTCCGCCGTATAGGCTGCCTCTAGATCATCGTCCAGATCAACCGTCAGCCGATCCTCTCCATCGATCGACTCAATCATCATTCCATTCGCTTGATGGATGTCTTGGCGAAATTGATCCGACAACTGACCCATCGAGAGGAGATCGCTGACCTGAGAGCGAGTTTTAAGCTCAACATTCATCATCCGTACCATCACGACCGAAAGCAGAGAAACGATCAGACTGATGATCGAGATCACCACTGCCAACTCAACCAGCGTGAAAGCAGAGCGAATTGCACGGCGAGGTGGGCCAGTCAGAGACTGCCTTCGTTTTTGTGGAACTCGAACCCTACTCAATTTTTCTTAAACCTCCAGGCAGTCAGCACAACTGGTTTTTCCGTCGAGAAGGGTAGCCGGTGAATCACAGCCAACTCAAGTCGCTTTCCGATTGCCGGATCATTGACCGGTTCTACCTCGAGGTCAAGCTGCCAGTCTTGGCCAATTTCCAGGAACAATTCCTGCAGCAGGGGACGTTCCATCAGCTTGGCATCAAGTTGTGAATAGGGTTGCGCTGCAACAATCTCCATGGCGCTAGCAGCCACTTCGTTTGCCGTCATTCGTCGCTGACTCCGGCGAGTTTGTTCTGCCACGACCACCAACATTTGCGTCGTGACCAACAACAACGCGGAAACAACAGCCACGGATGCTAACACTTCAATGAAGGTAAATCCCAACTTTGCAGCTCTTGTCATTGTGACAAATCCCCAACAATTTGTACCAATGGGAGTATGATGGCGACAGCAAAAATGGCAATCGGCACTCCAATGCCAATTGCCAGAACTGGCAGTAACAAACGAGCGATCCTCGCCGCTCGTTGGCGAATTCTACGTCCGATTGTTTCTGCCAACTCGCGACAAGCCCATTCCAAGTTACCGGCCCGCTGAGCCGACTTGAGAACGGCTGCGTCGGCCAACCCGATCAGTCGGAACTCAACCAAACAATCACACCAATTCACACCGGATTGCAGGCTTTCATTCGCCAGAGCCAGTTTCGTCGCCACCGACTTGGTCGGATACCATTCTGCTAACAGATGGATGCTCTCAGGAATCGATCGACCCTGGGCAACGCCACTGCCAATCGAACGTACAATCACCGCGGTGTCACACCATCGTTGAAATCTACCGACAATCGGCAGACGAGGTAGGCGAAATCCGAGATAAGCGATCAGAGCATAAACAAGCAACACACCCACCAAGAGCACAAACGGCAGCAGCAGAAAAAAGAAGTTATTAAAGGCGTGCGAGAACGAGGCCATCCAGGCGATTGGCCAGGAAATCTGCGCATCAAAATCGAACATTATCTGCTCAAACGTTGGAAACACTTGGCCTGACATGAATGTCACGATGCCCAACGCAACGAGAACGACCACTGCAAAATAGAGCAAAGTCCCGTAGATCGCGTGGGATGAGTCTGAAAGCTGATCCTGGTCTTGGGCCGCTTCCCGCAAAGTTGTCGCAAGCGTGTCGGTCGCATAGCCTAGCCGAGCGGCCAATTCGCCATCCGTCGGCAATGGATTTCGCGAATGCTCAAGGGCAAGCGGTAACGGCACTCCCATTTCTAATTGCCGCGCCAGGCTTGCCGCGCGAGATCCCATTTCGTCAATTCGACCCAGCGCGTAAGAATTAGCTGCTTCTGACAACGGAATATCACCTTCCGCAGCGATGGCCAGCAACCACAACAACGTACGGCGCTCCGCGTCACGATAGCGTGCAACCACCATTCCCCCAACGATCAACGCGAGAACGAACATTAACGGACCGAACACAAGTCCGACCCCCAAATAGATCAAAACCCAAGCAGATACCGTTAAGAACAAGATGATCGGACTATCGCGAGTAATTTGCTGCCTCGCAAATACAAGCTGCAGACTCCAAAGCAAAGCAAAACCCAGGATCGGAACTGGTAGGAGATGAAAATACATTGAAATCTCTAAATACCCAAAGAGGAAATCATGTCGATGAGCGGTAAAAACAGGCTGAGCAACAAAGCCACCGAAGAACCAGCCACAACCAGGAAAACGATTGGCGGTAAAACCATGATCAACAGTTGAGATCGAAGTTGAATCTGACCCGCAAGTAAGTCGGAAACCACGCTAAGCGACTCGGGTAACCGATCATGCTCTTCCCCCATGCGGATGGCCGGAATCACGTGGCCAGGAACTTGTTCGTTGCGCAACATCGCTTTAGAAAGCATCGAACCCGCTGCCACTTGATCACTGAGACTGCGTGTTGTTTGTGCTACGTTCGCATTCCGAATCGCTCCCGAAGTCAAACGCAACGCCTCCGGCAACGGTACCTCCTGAACTAAAAGCAATCGCAACAGATGAGAAAACTCTGTAAAACCGTGCCAATGGAGCAGTGGACCAATTCCTGGCAGCCAGGACACGACGCGCGTCCAGCTTTCCCGCCCTCCCACAAACCGAATCAACAACGAGATGATGGTCAGGAACACAATGGCTGCCAAGCCAAACTTCCAACCCGTTGTGGAGGCCCAAATAACACTCGCAGTCATTGGCGGCACCTCGACTTCGAATTCGCTGAAGATTTCAGTTACCCCCGGTACCACCGAAAACAACACGAAACAGATTACCACAAAAAGCAAGAGCAGCAGCGTGCAGGGATACATCAACGCAAGCCAGATCTGTCGCCACTGATGTTGGCTCGTGCGATAGTGATCGGTCAAATCGGCTAACACGTCCGGCAGAGTCCCTGCACGCACCGCCGACTGCAACAACCCAGCCAGAAAAGCTGGAATCTTTAGCTGGGAGGAATCGAGCCCGTCCTCCAAGGATTTCCCATGGTCGATTGAGTTGGCCAATTGCTGCAAAGCAGCCCGCACTCGGCGGTTGGTAATTTCATTGGCCGTCGCGCGCAGACCAGAAACGAGCGGTACATTGACAGCGGACGCCTCGATCAGGCGTTCGGTAAACTCCGTCGCTTCATCCGCGGAAAGATAGTCAGTAGAAAACCAGCCCATACAACCTTCTTTGGGGATCTTTCCCCAAGCATCAATGCGCCGCGATAATCCGCAGCTTTCTCTTGTTGTTCGATCGATCCTTCACTTAAAACGTTGTCCCAGGTGGATCGGCAAGTCGCAATAAAAGCGAGTACCAGGGAGCCATCACCGCCAACGCATAGATTAAGGTCGCCCCTCCCCCAAGGACGATCGTAAAGATCACGGGCAATTGCAAACGCAGCCACTCAGCCAAGTGATCAGCCCGACGACGTTCTGATCGGGCACTTGCCTGAAGGGATCGGCTCAACTCCGATTGGCTGGTATGCGAAAGCAACTGCCAGCAAACCAAAGAGGGAATCACTGAAAACCTCGTAGCATCAAATTCGCGTTCCCCTCGCTCTAAGGCCGTCGCCAAATCAGCCGCCTCGCGTTCCAGCTTTTCATCGCCGCTCGCTTGCGCCGCCAATGCCAGCGCCTCGTGGAGCGGTACGCTTTGCTCCAACAGCAGGGCGAGCACATCTAAAAAGGTCGAAAGGCAAGCATGTTCCAAAAGGTCTCGTGTCCAGGGAACCCAAATCATCCAGCGCATAAGTCGCTGAGGTTGCAGGGCTCTGGCCTGTCGCGTGAAGACCACCCAAAGCAGGAAGGCCACAATCACCAGCGGACCGGAAATCCACAACCATTTGCCAAGGTGTTCCATCGCCGCCAGTCCGAAAGGTGCCCCATCAACTCCTTGTTGCCAAAGGGTGGAACCATAAGACTCCGTTAATGCTAACAGTGTCGCAAAACAGAGGCCACTGACGAGCAACAACACCAAGAGTGGGTAGATCGTTGCTTCCAGAATCGATCGGCGCAACTCCGTGACTCGTCGAGCGGTGGTCGCCATTCCTTCTAAAGCGATCGTCAGTTTGCCCGATCGAATCCCTGCGAGAATCATCGCTCGCAACACATTCGGCATTGAAAGCCGATCGCTCTGGACAATCTGTTCAAGCGACTGTCCGGCGGCGCCCCGCTCGCCAATTTCTGTAGCAGCCTCTCGCAATCGTCCCGGAAGTTCATTAGCCGTCAGCATCAATCCACGTTCCAATGGAACACCACTCTTGGTCAACGCTCGCATTTCTTCACAGAGCGCCGTTAACTGTTCGACGGTCAATTGGATCGAGGAACTCTGTTCATTCATGCTACGGCTTCCATCAGCGATACGGCCCTTCGTGGCGCAGTCCCATCACCCGGCGAATTTCCGCAGGACTTGTCCAACCCGCCGTCACTGCATCAAGTCCTCTTTGCTGCAACGACACCATTCCATCTGCGATTGCTGGGTCTTGGATCTGGCCAATATCCTGACGTCGCAGAATCGCTGCGCCAACTCCCGAGCTCGTCAAATCCATGATTTCAGCCAACATCCGACGACCGCGATATCCCGTCTGTTGACACGCGTCACAACCAACCGGAACCGACACTTGAGTGACAGGCAAGTCTAATCGATCGGATTCGTCCGAAGAAGATCGGGCGCAATCGCACAAACAGCGCACCAATCGCTGGCACAAAACCGCCATCACTCCACTTCGAATCAAATAAGGTTCGATGCTCATATCCATCAACCTTCTCAAGGCTTCTGCGGCACTGCCCGCGTGGAACGTCGTCAGCACCAGCTGGCCAGTTAATGACGCTTGCATGCAGAGCTCTGCCGTCTGCTCATCACGGATTTCGCCAACCATAATCACTTCCGGATCTTGCCGAAGCAACGATCTCAGCCCGGTGGCCAGATCCAACCCTGCCGCCAGATTCACCTGAGATTGAGCAACTCCATCGACGGCAACTTCGATCGGATCTTCGAAAGACACGACACTTCGCTGGTGAGTTGACTGCTGGATAATTTCACGCAAGCAGGCGTATAAGGTCGTTGTCTTGCCGCTGCCGGCAGGTCCGGTAATCAGCAGACCGCCGCTCGTTTCGGCCAAGATTTCACTGATTTTCCCCGGCAGTTGATCGGGTAATCCTAGTTGGTCAAGAAAAAGATACTGGTCTTGAGCCGCGAAAAATCGGATGACCGCCCGTTCACCATAGAGCGTCGGAAACGTGCTGACTCGCATCTCGATTTCACGATCGTCATTTTGAATCCGCCCCTCCTGCGGCGAATCCGTGCGATAAGTCAACAAACCGGCCAATACTTTCAAGCGTGAAACAATATTCGTGGTCGTTCCCTGGGGAAACACGCCCACCGTTTGCAGCACTCCATCCAGCCGCCAAAGTACCCGCAGCCCCTCCTGAGTCGGCTGCAAATGCAAATCACTCGTCCGCACGGACTTCGCAGCCAAAAGCAGTTCCTTGACAAAATCCGTTGCATAATTGTCACGATCCGCTGGAATCGCACGCAAACGATCATAAACGCCAGCAGAATTCATTAAAGTGCCTCATCGGTCGGGTCGGATGACCGTTTTGGTGATTTCTCTCCCATTCGGCATCCTAATCGGCATCTTGCAAAAGAAAAAGGGAAACTGCTGCGGATCGAGTTACCTTGCCCAAAGCTAGGTAATTGGACGATAATCAGTGAGGTCTGGCGCTGGCCGCGAGATTCTAGCTAAATGAAAGACTCAGAACGACAAGGAGAGCCGATGTGGCCTGAAGGCGACCATACGCGTGAACTTTTGAACGGCGCCAAAGATGGTGACGACCTCGCGGCCGGTGAGCTACTCGATCGCCACAGGGAGGCATTACGACGAATGGTCGCGATGCGGCTTGACCGTCGGATTCAACAGCGAGTCGATGCAAGCGATATCGTCCAGGAAGTGATGATTGAGGCAAATCGACGGCTCCAGCGTTACCTAGACGACCCGGTAATGCCGTTTCACCTTTGGTTACGGCAGATGGCCAAAGATCGCATCATTGATGCACACCGTCGACATCGTGCAAGTGGAAAACGCAGCGTCGATCGAGAACAAGGAATGGTTGCACCCGCAGCCATGGATCGCTCAACGATGGAGTTGGCAGCTCAACTGTGCGACCCGGAACTGACACCCGCCGCCGCCGCAACGATGCAGGAGCTGCAACGACGATTCCAAGCTGCGATTGATACGATGGACGAAAACGATCGAGAAATCGTGATGATGCGTCACTTTGAGCAGCTATCCAATCAAGATGTGGCTCAGTCACTCAGCCTTTCCGAGCCCGCGGCCAGTATGCGTTACTTGCGGGCCATGCGACGTTTGCGAAAACTGCTTGCTGAACCATCCGACGAAGGTGAACCGGCTTGAATCCATCGAACCCAAGCTCTTCCGGCTCAAAACAAAAAAAGATAGACGACCGCGACGAACAGCTGGCCAACATTCTGGCCGAACTCTCCGACCGTGCCGCGCAGGGCGAAGAGATCAATATCGAAGCCGAGTCGAAGGCACATGGCGACTTAGGCGAAGAGCTGCGCGAACTCTGGGGCGCCGTCATGCTCGCGAACGCTGTGGGCAGCCAAGTCGATAAACCGAATTTGCCGACCACACCGGTCACCCCAGCACTTGCCCTCGAATTACCTTACTCGTTTGGCGACTACGAACTGCTCGAAGAAGTCGGCCGGGGTGGTATGGGGGTTGTCTTCCGGGCTCGTCAACAGAGCTTGGGACGAGAAGTCGCCGTAAAAATGCTTCTCCGCGGAAAATTCGCATCGCATGCAGACCAAGTCCGCTTTCAAGCTGAGGCGGAAGCAGCAGCCGGCCTCAATCACCCAAACATCGTACCGGTCTACGAGGTGGGGGAATACGAGGGCAAGAACTTCTTCAGCATGAAATACGTGGCGGGACGCACGCTGTCCCAACAACTTAAGTCTGGCCCATTATCGCCACGACAGTCGGCTAAACTGTTGGCAAAAGTGGCCGGAGCCATCGACTTTGCTCATCGACAGGGAGTACTCCATCGGGACCTGAAGCCCTCCAATATTCTGATCGACGAAGAAGGTGAGCCACACGTTATGGACTTCGGACTGGCCAAACAGGTCAGCGAAGCGGACCACCTGACTCGAACCGGAGCCGTGCTTGGCACACCAGCCTATATGTCACCGGAACAAGCTTCCGGGAATCGGGGCCAAGTCGGAGTCGCCAGCGATGTTTATGGACTGGGCACAATCCTGTTTCACTCGCTGACAGGAAAACCCCCGTTCGAAGCTGATTCACCCATGGAAATTGTGCTCAAAGTGTTAGAGCAAGATGCGCCATTAGCCCGCACAATCAATGCCAAGGCGGATCGCGATTTAGAATTCATCACGATGCGTTGTTTGCAAAAGCCCCCCGATCTGCGCTATTCGTCCTCGGCGGCTCTCGCTGGCGATCTAAACGCCTATCTGAATGACGAACCCCTTTCCGCCCATTCTGGCCGTTTTGCACAAATTGTCGGTCGCTTATTTCGTGAAACACACCACGCGAATGTCTTAGAGAATTGGGGCCTATTGTGGATCTGGCATAGCTTAGTCTTGATCGTCGTTTGCTTTCTTACAAACACGATGTACCTGATGGGCGATCGCGATCGGATTCACTACTTCGTGCTCTGGAGCGCTGTGCTGGGAGCGTGGGCCGGTGTGTTTTGGGCACTCCGACGGCGGATGGGCTCGGTCACCTTTGTCGAACGACAAATCGCTCACATCTGGGCAGCTAGTATGATCAGTACGGCGATGCTGTTCCCCGTCGAGTACATTTTACGATTACCAGTCCTCACGTTATCACCCGTCATTGCCTTATCCAGCGGCATGGTTTTCTTGATCAAAGCCGGCATACTTTCTGGTGCGTTCTACATCCAGGCCATCGCGCTGTTCGCAACATCACTGGCCATGGCCCGCTGGCCGAATTACGCGGACTTTATCTTCGGAACGGTCGCCGCAGCATGCTTCTTTTTTCCCGGTTGGAAATACTACCGCCAGCGAGTGCGGGCAGACCGACGTAAAGCGGACTAACCTAGCCAGCCTCATCGATGCTCCCTGGGTCTTCATCCTGGCTAAGCACTTGGGTAGCACTTGGGTGTATTCCCATCGCATCCCGTTCCGATCGTCCTAGGACTCCGTTTCAAACCGCTTGACGATCTCTGTCATTCGGTTGCGATTTACTCCCATGTCGGAATAACCAGCGCGAGAAGCAGAGCGGAATTGAATCACACCCGCTGCCGAATCAACATAAAACTCGACATCATCGACAAATCGAAATAACGAGCTGCTAAACTCAGCTCGAAGATAGTCCTCTTTTTGGGAGACAATTACCGTCCGCGGCATCGACGCGACAATGGCAGCCAGCCGCTCAATGGCCGTAGCGGGTGCACCTGTCCAAGCAATCGGATCCATTCGCTTTGTCTCGTCGTCGCATTGTGTCGAGACGCAGTTAGGTGTGTCACCACATTTCGCCAAACGTCCGTCTCGAACACCCAGGTTGGTTGGAGGCTCTGAAAAAAAGCTAACTGCAAACATCGCAACCACCCAACATCCAACTGAGACGCAGATGATGATCAGCGTTCGCTGACCCCATCCCATTTTTTTTTTGGCCTCTGATTTCATCGCCATCATCCATTCGAGTCCGAGCAACGCTCGGAGCACTCCCGATCACCTGCGCTCCATCCCCCAATATACTGCTCGCTACAACGGTGCGGGTAAATCGCGCCACCTGAAGATTAACATTCCAAGTACGAAACCAGCCAGCCCGAGACTCAACAGAATCGCATCGTATCCCAGCGGCCCCAAATCGGGAAAAACACCATTGGATTTCTCGGCCAGAAAACGCCAGCTGGAATCCAGCTCCTTCGAAGCCTGGGTGGAGAAGGCCACTGGTTCGTAGATTGAGAAAAAAGTAAATCGCAACAGCCAGCGGAATCCGTCAACGGCCATCCCGGTGAGTTCAAGGATTGTTTGAAACACATAGAACCCCACCACAAGGGCGATCGTTCGCCAGCGGTATCGGTCGCAGCAAGAAAGTACCGTCGTGATGCCAGCCAGGAAAACCCCTAAACAACCATAGTTGATGGCAGCCGCTTGAAACACTTGCGGCTTCACGTAAGTTGTCATCGGAATCAACTTGACGTTTTCTGCGGCGTCGCCGGTTTGCAATCCAAAGCCAAACGGCGCCTGCCAGCGGGCCACGTTGACTTTGACGCTCACATTCGACTGATTGATGCCCAAATGGGTGCCTGCGTAAGCCGCCGTAGCAAGCAACACGATGCCCGCCAGCGTGACACTCGAATGGACGAGCAAATATTTGACACGTCCAATGGGTTGCGAAAGCAACATCTCCATCGTGCCCCGACCAATTTCACCACTAACACAATCGGAGGCACGCGAGACCGTCCACACCGCCATGATCAAATACACAATCGGCTCTTCGAAAGTGAAACCGATGAGACCCGGATAATAAATTAAATCCTCGATAGGAACCGGGGAAAGCCGTTTGATCATCTCCGGGAGATTTTTCGCAATACGCTGTAACTGGTAGGTCTGCATGCTGGAGACAATCGCAACTCGAATCCAGGCAAAAGCGAACAGTGTGGCGATGCTGGAGAGTAACAGCCAGCGCGAATCATTGATAATCTTGCGAAGCAGCGGAAATATCACGGCATTGCCTCGGCAACATGAAATCGATCATAGACAGAAGTCAATCCACTCGGCTCAATGGTAACTTCCCGGAGTGGCAGGGAGGCAATCCAGTTCATCAAATCCGACAAGTCACCCACCGTGTCGATTCGGAGACGATCGTCCACTTGACTCACTGAAACTCGATCGGCCAAATCAGCGGGAATCGCCGAGAATTCAGCGGTCGCGATGGCGTTAATTCGATGACGTTGACGCAGTTCAGACATAATTTGCGTATGGACCAACTCACCACTTCGAAGAATCACGACGCGATCGCAAGACTCTTCCATCTCTGACAAAACGTGTGAGCTGATGATCACAGCGCATCCTTCAGCTCGTTTTTGACGCACTAATTCCATCACCGTTCGTCGAACATTGGGGTCAAGATTCGCCGTCGGCTCATCCAGAATACAGACTTCGGCGTCGTTGGCTAGAGCCACCGCAATCGCGAGTTTTTGTCGCATACCTGTCGACATGAAAGCCACTCGACGACGAAGGTCAAGGTCAAGCCGTTGGGCCAGTTCCAAAGATTGTGCCAGCTTTCCACCTGGTCGCATTTGGGCGAAGAAATCGAGAACTTCGCAGCCCTTCATGCGACGAAACAATCGAGCCTCTCCGGGAAGATACGCAATTCGCTCGCGCACCCTGATCGAGTCTCGGTGGCAGTCGAATCCGGACACTTCCGCACGACCCGAACTGGGTTGCAAAAAACCGAGTAAGAGTCGCAGTAAGGTTGTCTTCCCTGCTCCATTTGGACCCAACAGTCCGAAGACTTCGCCCGCTTCGGCAGTCAGCGTACAAGCGTTTAGAGCGATTAAATCGCCATAACGCTTCGTGAGCGAGTGGGTCGAAACAATGGCCAAAAATTTTACCCGTGGCTTGGTTCTTCTTGAGTGTTGCAGCAACAATTAGCCGTATTGTCGTTCACAAAGCTGGTAAGACAAGACGCAATTCTCAGTTTGACTTTTGATCAGGCCGGTCTAGCTCCGCCGACGAACGACATCCGCAGAGGAGAACCCGCAGGATTTGCTCGCAATTAACAGCCAAGCGAGAAGAACGAGTGAAATTTCCTCTCGCTCTAGCGATTAAAAAGAAAGGCCGGATTGTTAATCAAAGCCCACGACAAATCCTGAGCACCGGTCAATCGATGAGCTTTTGCCTGCGCGTCCACCATCTCAAATGACGCCTGGAGCGCTCTCAGTTTTTCATCAAGGCTCAGATAATAGTCAGTCATTTTTTCTCGTTGTTCAGTCGTCCGTTCATCCGGCGCTGTCTTGGCAATTGGGCCAATTTCAGCCGGCAATTCAGAACGAGTAAACGGGCGACGGGAGTCGGTCACCGAAATACGAAACCGGCCGATATTATGTTTGCCATCATTGAATTGGTGGTCCAGCTCAATGGCCAACTGCTGAACATCCTTCAAATCATTGACGGTCTCAAAGGTAGCCGTGTGCAATTGATTAAATTTGGGTGAGATCCCCCATCCGGAATCTAGTTTCCCGTCGATCGCACCTTCGACACTCCAACCGTCTTGGCTAAAGCTGGCCGCCGCATTTTGCAACGCAATTTCGACCGGACTGTCAGGATCGTCAGTCGTGGTTGCCTGCAAACGAATTTCATTGAGGACAAGATTACCATTATCAGCGCGTCCTGGCCCGCCAGCAGCGAGCGAACTGTCGGGAATCAATTCCACTTGGATACCTGTCACACTGGCTAAAGGCGACTTCGCCTTTAGCAAATAAGTATCTTTTTCTAACGGCCCTGAGACGAGAATCGATTGATCGTCCTGCAACTGAAAGACCGCACTCGCCTTTGATTGCATGGCGGGCGTTTCGAGCACGACCCATTCCGGAGAGCCCACCAGGCTCTGCTCCCATTCAGGCTGCTGTTCGAGCAATTTCGTTTTGCGCTGCTCGATTTGTGCCCGCAACTCTGCATTATCCCGCTTGGGTTCGGCAAGCGCTTTCAACCCAAGCTTCTCTTCAGCAGCAGTCGGTTTACGAGCAAGAAAGCGGAGAAAAATCTCCTCGACCAACTTCGTATCATCGGGCTGGCTGGCAACCAATTGGGAGATTTCACTCTTTGGCGAAGTAATCGCGTTGTTCACCGTGGGACCATTGATCAACTTCATGATCGGCCCCAACACGACTCCACTCGAACGTTCGCATTCGCAGGCGCTTTCTCGAGCGGGCCGACCAAAATCATCCAAGAAAGGTAATTTGACCCCAACGTCTGGCAATTCGGCAGCGCGAAAACCTGCAGGTACGCCCGGAATCGAAGCGTCCACACCCACCGCTGCATGAATGGAATCGAACAAAACTTCCGCCGGCAAACGACGTGGCACGGCATGTGAATAGTTGATCGTGTCGTCCTCGTTCCATTTATTTGCAGCGACCGAATGCTGATAAGTACGAGACTTACAAATGATTTTTAAAATATGTTGAGTGTCAAAGTCGTGCTCGATAAACTCGCGAGCTAGCTGCTGCAGTAACTCCGGATTTGTCGCTGGATTTCCGGCTCGAATATCATCAATCGGTTCGATCAATCCGGTGCCCAATAGGTAGCCCCACAATCGATTCATATAACTGATCGCGAAATAACGATTCTGATCCGACGTGATCCAGCGGGCGAGTTGTTCGCGCCGTGAAGCCTTTTCTGCGACACCAAAGTCGTGTGAATAAGGAAAGGACGGACTGACTTGCACACCGGTCCGATCGTGGTTGGTTTCGCCCTTCCCGGAATCAAAGATAACTTCGACCAATGGAGTCGCCGATTCGACCGCAGAACCCCCAATCTTTTGACCGGCGAAAAGCGGATCTTCTTTTCGGCCAACTTGCGCAAAAAAAGCGGTCAGGTTGTAATATTGGTCTTGCGTCCAGCGTTCAAACGGGTGGTCATGGCACTTGTTGCAATTGAAACGCACGGCCAAAAACAAGTGCGTCGTGTTTTCCATCGCAATCGCCGGGTCGCGCAAAATCTTCCAGTAGGCGGCAGCAGGATTGTCCAAATTCGATCCGCTGGCTGTGATGAGTTCGTAGGCAAGCTCATCGTACGGCTTGTTGGTGGCAATGGAGTCTTTGATCCAGTCACGCAAAGCGACAGCGCCTTGCTCACCAAGATGTTTGCGATTCACCTGCAGCAGATCAGCCCACTTGTTGGTCCAATGTTCGACGTAGTTGCGACTCCCAAGCAATTCATCAATTAACGCATCACGCTTGACTCTTGAGGCTCGCGGATCATCTAGAAAAGCACGAACGGCATTTGCATCAGGTGGCAAACCCGTCAGGTCCAAGTATAGGCGTCGCACAAATTCAGAATCGGTACAAAGACCACTCGGAAGAATCTTGACGCGTTCAAGCTTCGAATAGACGAGTTCATCGATGTAATTGTTCGTCTCGGGTTGCTCCCAAGCAAATCCGCTCCGATCACCCATCACCGTGATCGTCGTCGCCGTGTACGATCCCTCGTAACGAGCCAACACGGGAGCCTCCCCGCGCCGAAGGGTCGTCACGATGCCGGTTGGTTCTGCCTTGATAACTTCGATATTACCACTTTCGATAAACGCATCAGCCGTCACGTCGCGCACCGTACCATCGGCATAAGTCGCGATGACCACCATTTGCTGCTGCAGTTCGGCTCGCGGCAAGATCGGATTTTTTGGCAGCAACTCGATGCTGGCGACCTGCGGACTGTCTAAATCGAGTTTTGCGCCCGAAAGAATCCATTCACGCAACATTTCGTAACGACGCTCTCCCGACCGTGTGAGCACACCACCCACGTGTGGCACGCTTCCGGATGCCTTCAACAGCATCAGGCTCTGATCAGGATTGGCTCGATTCATACGCCGAGCACGAATATCATCGGTCAAGGCTCGATGATCATAGAGAAAGTCATAACCACGCAGCGAGAGTTTAAATCCTTGCTTGCCATCTTTGGAACCGTGACAAGTCCCTTGATTGCAGCCCATTTTCGAGAGAGCAGGGGCGATATCTCGTACAAAACTGACCTCGTGATCGGAATCGATCCCGGAAACAACAACGTCCATTTCCGCCACCAACCCGTTGATTTCGAAACGCAGTCGTTGCTCGCCATTCACGCGTGGTCGCACTTGTCGCAATTCGTTCACACTCACGATTTCCGCATCGCTCACGAGCGTTGCCATTCGCGTTACATCAATCTGCTCGCCAGTCGACAGCCCTCCGGTAATGAGGATCTGTCCCAGATCCGACTTGTGCTGCAACTCCATCTGTGAAGGCAGTATTTTGATGGAATCTAATTTCAATCCGGCGGGAATTACTTCAGCAGCACGCAAACTTGTGGACATGCCCACTGACAACAAAAACGCCGCAAGTATCGTTCGTCCGATCCGATTCAACATGACATCCCTCGCCCAATTTGACTTTTCCAACACGCGTAAATCGGTGTCCTATCGAAAAAAACCTATTGCTTCGCTGCGTCCGTCTACTTCGCTGCGTCCGTCTACTTCGCTGCGTCCGTCTGCTTCGCTGCGTCCGTCTGCTTCGCTGCGTCCGTCTGCTTCGCTGCGTCCGCGATAATTTCATCATTCTGCGTAAATGGAATGAACTGTCGTTTCAATTCTCCATTCGATGCATCATGAAGAAACACGTCACCGCTAAAGCCGCCGCTGGCGACCGTCTGTCCATCCGGACTCACCGCCACGGAAAAAATGGCTGAACCAATTCCCTGTAACTCCGTGACAAGCTTTCCGTCTTCCGCATTGTAAACATTCACGAATCCGTCACCATTAAAACTACTGCCCGCCACAACGCGAGTCGCATCACGCGAGAAAACGACATCGTAGATTCGGCCAGGTAGCCCTGGAAACTTGCGAATCAAATTAAAGTCATCACCAATCTTGCGAGCTTTTTCACGAAACATCCGGTAGATTTTTGGTACACCATCGGCCCCACCGATTAGAAGCTGATCCTCTGTGGGATGACGGTCTACCGCATTCAAACCACCTTTGAGTGCACCCGGTGTGATACTGGTGATGTTGTCAATAAAACGCTCAGTGCCAACTTCGATTAACTTCATCGAACGATCACGACTCACCGTCACGATGTGTGTTGAGTCTTTCGAAAAAATGGTGTCGAGAACCCAATCGTTGTGGGCCCCATTGAAGAGCACTTGTTCCCCCGTATCGGCCTTAATCGCGCGAACCGTGTTGTCCGGACATCCGAAACCGATCAATTTCCCGTCTGCCGACCAGCTCACACCGTAGCAAGTATCGTAGGTCACCGGCACCGAATATTTCAGCGAAAAGTCATCCGCATTCCAGAGTTGAACTTCGCCCAATCGTCCCGGCGATCCCCCAGCAACCGCCAGCTGTTTCCCATCCGGTGAGTAAGCAATCGATTCAATCCGCTCTGACATGCCAATCAAACGGGCAAGTAGCGACGGTTGTTTGGCCATCAATTTGTCAACATCGTGAATTAACACTTCGTGATAACCGCCCACCGCCAACTGTTTTCCATCAGCAGAGAATTGCATAGCGGTTAAAACGGGCGGCGCTGAATACTGCGGAGGGTTCTCTTGATCGAACAATTGGGCGGTGGAGGCAGGAGTGTCGTTGTTCGCCCCTTCTTTGACCCAACGCACCACCCTGGCAATCTCAACTTCACTCAGCGGAGGCTTGCCGACCGGCATCTCAGCCTTGCCGTCTTCCGGAGTAATTTGATCAATCAAGTAACTTGCCTCAGGATCGCCTGCCACGATGGCGGCTTCTCCGCTTTCCCCACCACCTATCAGTAAATCAAAGGCGGTCATGACATATTCGCCGCTCCGTTTTGCCGGCTGATGACAGCCTTGGCAATGCGTCTGAAAAATCGGTCGAACCTCAGTCCAATAGCTGATAGGGGCTTCGCCTTCCGTTACCGAATCCTCGTCTGCCGCGAGACACCCTGTCGCAAGGGCTGCAGCGACGAAACCGGTCAACAGCAACCTCGTTGGAATTAAACAACGCGTGTTCATTTCGTTCCTGATTCGGCGTAAGGCAAGAGTCGTATAAGTAGAAGCAGACGATCATGGTGTGAGTCGAGGAAGACAGGGGAAGCATGGCGCATCAAGGGATACACCACTCCTCGAATCCCCCGACTATACACAATCGCTCATGCCTGAATCAACAAAACCATCGTGGAAGCGGCTGAATTAGCCGTCGCGTTACGCATTCCAGGCAATCTACGAAATCGCGGTAGTTCCACGAGCGTCTAAGATTCGCGATCTTGACATCTAATCCGATTAAATCTGAAAAATCCGAAAAAATCTCGCTGCCGATCCTCCGTCTCCAGCTCGAAAACTGATGCAAGGGCTCAAACTTCTTCCGGCCACAGAAAACCCGACTTTGCGACAAGGCTTTGCGATAAGGCGAGGTTCACGCCACTCGATCCGCAAAAAGATCCGTTCCACCGCCAGGTCAGAGTCGACACCCGGCGTCCCAAGAATTCCCTACCTGCATCCCCCATCAAAGTCACCAACAACCGCTGCGGGGGAGACTGTCAAATGTCCCCAGACAGCGCGCGCTCAAAGTTCCCCGATCGCGTCAAATCATAAGGATTTCTCTCCCGGCGGATTGCAAGGGCATAAAGATTATTGAACATCTTTTTGGTGTCAGCAGTAATTTTCATTTTACCTTGCAACGATAAGTTAGCAGGGAGCTACCTTCTGTGCTGGCAATCAATTCTTTCGGGCAAGGTGGTTGTCTCGTTCGGACAAATTCTTGTCGAAAACCGCATCTGAAAAAAATTTCATCACGGAGAGTCACCTTAAAATTAAAAATGCGACTCGCTACTCCTCGATCGAGAAGTCAAAAAAGACACAAGCATTTGCCGCAAATCGGCCCGAAGAATTTCAGTGAAATCCTTCGTTGTTTGGGTTAGAATACCGTCACATTTTCATTGGCGACTCCCGATTTATTGGCAACCCCGATGACTTCGGCTACTTTTGAATAACTCAAGGATTATCTATGCGCAGGCGGCACCCCAAGCGACGTTCTCATTCGCATTCCACATCGAATTGTTCGCTCGAAACACTTGAGCCTCGTCATTTACTCGCCGGAGATCTGATTGGACATTGGCTGGCAGACGATCTCACGGCTACCACCGCAGATGAGGCGATCATTTCGGATTGGTCAGACTCCATCGGCACCATCAGCGCCCAATCGATCGGCGAACCCACCCTGATCCATAACTCGATCGGAGGTCGTGCGGCCGTCCGCTTCCAACCCAATAATGGTGACGACGGTTTTCGAATTCGGGCCTCACAAAACCCGATCGGCAGTCTCGCAGACTTTTCGGTGGTCGTAAGTTTTGTCACCAGTGCCACATCCCTGCAAGGCGACAATGGGGCTTGGTTTACCAACACGGGCCTTGTTGACTCGAATGCCCAAGGTTTTTCGCAAGATTGGGGTTTATCGATCAACCAGGACGGAAAGATCGCGACAGGGACAGGCGGTGGTTTTATCAAGCCACAAACAACCCTCTATTCCGATGCGACCGGTTTGAATGACGGTGAACTGCACACCGTAGCGATGAGCTTGACCGCAGGCAATTTGAGCATCCATATCGACGATCAACCGGTCACGACTCGCACGGATCCAAACGCAGGGTCCCGGTCCCCCTTGGATGTCACTTTCGGGATCCTCCAGGTCGACACGTTGCCATTTGAGGGTGATATCACCCAAATCCGTTTCTACGACGGGGCTTTGACACCGGAAGAATTTTCAGGAATCCGAGAGAATATCAATCAATATTATTCGAACGGTGCGCCGGTCGCTGTGGACGATACTTACGAGACGGCGGAAGACACGGTCTTTTTCACGATTCCCGCTAACATCGGTTTATTAGCGAACGATAGCGATCCAGACGGAGATGCGTTGAGTGCGGTCGTCGTTCAGCAACCGCAGGAGTCGAGCGTTTCGGTCAGCGCTGACGGATCATTTGTCTACTTTCCAGCACGAAACTTCTTTGGCACCGATACGTTTACCTATACGGCCAATGACTTCCGACCTGGAAACGAGGCAACAGTCACGATCACCGTGACGCCCAAATACGATCCCCCAAGGGCCGTAGCGGACAGCTACGAAGTCACTCCAGGCGAGGTGTTCAACCTTCCAGGACTTGTTGGCCTGCTCATCAACGATCAAAACCCTGACGAAGCGGACCTGACCGCTGTCTTGGCAGACAACGTTGGCAACGGAAGCTTAACGCTGTCCCCCGACGGAGGATTCACCTTCGATCCGGGTGAATTTTTCGGAACCACTACTTTCAGTTATCGCGCCAGCGACGGTGTTTCGGAATCCGCCGCTGCCACCGTGACGCTCATCGTCAACAGTGCTCCCATGACGGCAGATGACGCGTACTCGGTCGACGAAGATGACGCTTTGACGGTCAACGCAGCCGAAGGTCTTCTCGCCAACGACGTCGACCGTGAGGGCGATCCGCTCACTCTCGAGTTATTGACCGAACCGCAGCACGGCAGTTTAACCGTCGAGCAAGACGGTAGCTTCCAATACCAACCCTTCGCAAACTTCTTTGGCGAGGACAGTTTTTCTTATTTGCTAAATGATGGTCGCGATGCATCAGAACCTGCAACGGTTGCACTTTCGGTCAAGTCCGTCAACGACGCTCCCAACAGCCGCAGCGACTCATACATTATCACGCCCAACCAAGAACTCAACGTGGCTGCCGATGTGGGAGTTCTCAGCAATGACACGGATATCGATGGACCGACCTTAACGGCCACGTTAATCAGCGAACCGAGTCGTGGAGTCGTGACTCTGCAATCCGACGGTTCGTTCAGCTTTCAAGCCAATCCAGGTTTTTCGGGACTTGATTCCTTCACCTATCAAGCAACCGATTCAATCGATTTATCGACGATTACGACTGTCACGATCATCGCCGACGGCGGTGCCGCACAAACGTCGGACCCCACCGGCGATTCCGTCGTCACGTTCAACGAGATCATGTACAACCCCGTGGGTGTGGAAGCCGATGAAGAATGGATTGAGCTGCACAACCAGATGGGGATCGACATGGATATCTCCGGATGGCGTTTGGCTGGCGGCGTCAGCTACGACTTCGCTGAAGGCACGGTGATTCCGGGCAACTCCTACCTGGTCATCGCCGGCAACCCGGAAGCCTTCAAATTAGCCACGGGTGTCGATGCCATGGGACCTTTTGAAGGACGGCTAAACAACAACGGTGAAGAGTTGCTGTTAATCAATAACTCCGATCGCTATCTCGACATTCTTGATTACCGCGATGGAGGCAATTGGCCGATTGGAGCGGACGGAACCGGTGCCACGCTCGCTAAGGCAGCTTTGCATCGGGCCAGTGGTAAATCCGAGAACTGGCGTGCGAGCCTCGAGATTGGTGGTACCCCAGGCGCTGAGAATTTCCCTCTGTTTAACGCCGATCGAACCGACACGATCGAGGTCTCCTGGGGCAGCGAATGGCGTGTAAACGCAACCGGAGCGGACCTTGGCAGTGACTGGCTCGCCGCTAATTTTGACGACAGCCAGTGGCAAACGGCCACCGGCCTGTTCGAAGCGGGCAATCCCGAGTTTCCACCTGCAAACGCCTCAAAACTGGCGGAAGCGGGCGAGGGACTCGTTGGCTACTGGAAGTTCGACGATTCCGGAGCAAACGCGGTCGACGGCGGGACAGACGCCGAACTCATCTCCGGGGCTCGATTAACTTCTGATCCATCACGCGGACAAGTTGTACGCCTTGACGGAAGAAACGACTACATCACCGCCGGGGAACTTCCCGCCATTGGCGTCAATGATGACTTTACCTGGTCGGTTTGGGTCAATCAGGATGACGCGGACAACGTCAACGCGGTAATTCTTGGCAACCGTACGGGAGGCCAACAAAATCCACTGCAATTCATCAAAGTGACACCCACCAACTTTGAGTATTACAGCGACGGTGGCGACCCGATCATTCCCTACGCCATTCCCAATCAGCAATGGGTTCATTTGGCAGTCGCCAAAACAGGGCCAATGCTGACCTACTATATCAACGGTGAATCCGTGGGTTCCGGCGAGACATCCGCCGACATGGGAGCCAATCCGTTCTACATCGGCGGTGACCCGAATGCGAGCCGGGAATTTGCTGATGGCTTGATCGATGACGTGGCCGTTTGGACACGTGCGCTTCCCATCGAAGCAATTGAAGGCTTGGCAGCTGGCACCTATGACCCGCTAACGGCCCCGACCGTCTTGACCGATGGCCCGGTCGTGCCAGACGGACTCCCCGAGACTACCACTGAATTACCCGCTGATCTCACGACCTACTACTTCCGAAACGATTTCTTCTTCGAAGGTGATCGCAACCAAAACCCTGTGCTTCAGCTCACGAACCTCACTGACGACGGTGCGGTTGTCTACCTAAACGGTGAGGAAGTCCACCGCCAAAACATGCCCACCACTGAAATCTCCAGCGACACGTCCGCGTTGGAAGAGATCGACAACATTGGCGCATTGTCCGTCCTGCTGCCAACGAACGCTCTGCAACAGGGCAGCAACTCTTTAGCCATCGAAGTCCATCAAAATCGGCCCGGTGCTGGCGATATGTTTTTCGCCGCCGAATTGGTCTCGACCGCTGTGCCATTGGACCCGAACGCCGTGGCCTTGCCGGTACTCAACGAGATTGCCTCGGCCGATGATGCCAATTTCCAAATCGAAATTCTGAATCCGTCTTCGCAAGCGATCAACCTAGCTGATTTCCAGCTCAACTCAACCGACGCCGAACATGCCTCGATTCCCTTGGGAGACGGGCAACTGGCTGCGGGTCAATTCACAACAATCAGCAGCCAACAACTTGGCTACCAGCCGGTTGATGGAGAACGATTATTCATCACGTATCAGGGCGGTCAACGCTTGGCTGACACCCAAGCCGTTGACGATCAACTGCGTGGCCGATCCGGTCAGCACGACGGGCGATGGCTGTTCCCCGACGCGGCCACCTTCGGTAGCGGCAATGGATTCACGATCGAAGATGCAATCGTTATTAATGAAATCAACTATCACGCACCAGGTTTTTATGCTGAGCAACTCGACCGACTCTTTGAAAACGGCGAACAGTGGGTCGAACTCTACAACCGCAGTGACACGCGTACCATCGACCTGTCTGGTTGGGAATTTTCAGAAGGCATTGACTTTGAATTTGCAGCTGGAACAACGCTCGGTCCTCAAGAATATTTGGTGATCAGCAACGACCCAGACTCACTAGCAGCATCTCGTATTGGCCTCGACGCCGGCAAGGTTTTGGGACCATTTGATCAAAACTTGTCAAATGCAGGAGAGTTGATCGAGTTATCCGATGCAAAGGGCAATCCGACCGATTCGGTTCATTATTACGACGGTGGTCGATGGGCAGGTTCAGCCGATGCAAAAGGTTCATCCCTGGAACTACGAGATCCATTTGCGGACAACAGCGTGGCGGAATCCTGGGCTGCCAGCGATGAAACGGATCAGAATGGCTGGCAAACGATCACCTACGGTGGCAACGGAAAACGACTAAACGGAGATCCCACCAAATACAATGAGTTCCTCTTAGGGCTCTTGGATTCCGGAGTCGTGTTAATCGATGACGTTCAAGTCATCGAGAACCCCGGTACCCCGGACGAACGACAACTCGTCCAAAACGGAAGCTTTGAAAGTGATTCCATCGGGGCGGACGCCGAACATTGGCGAGTCGTTGGCAATCAACAGGGTATGGTCGTGGAAGATCCCACCGACCCGAATAACCGTGTCCTTCGATTGACTGCCAGTGGTCCAACAGAACACATGCACAACAATGGGGGCACCACCCTCAAGGACGGTGACGAGTATATCAAGCTGAGCAATTCGGCAGATTACGAAATCTCTTTCCGAGCGAAATGGGTTTCCGGCTCTAACCAACTGCACTCACGACTGTATTTCAACCGACTGCCTCGTGTCACACGAGTTGCACGACCGGTTAGCGTCGGCACGCCCGGCGAAGCCAACTCACAGGCAGAAGCAAATATCGGCCCGACCTACGTCGGCATGGTGCACAGCCCGGCAGTCCCAGACGTCAATCAGCCCGTCACCGTTTCGGTAAACGCCGCCGATGCGCAGGGCATTGAGGAACTCACCTTACGGTATTCGGTGAATGGGGCTGATTTCAACAGCGTGGCGATGCAGGCCGGCAATTCTGGCCAATATACGGGTGTAATTCCCGGCCAAGCACGAACTGCACTGGTTCACTTTTACCTCGAAGGTCGTGACCAATCAGGCGCCACTTCGATGTTCCCAGCCGCCGGTCCCGACTCTCGGGCGTTGTTCCGAGTCCAGGATGACAAGGGCACAGAGGATCAACGTCACAACTTGCGAATCCTGATGACCGATGCAGACGCCAGTCGCCTGCATGAAAAAACAAATGTCATGAGTAATCACCGTTTGGGCACAACGGTCATCTATCGCGAAGGCGAAATTTATTATGACGTGGGCATCCGCCTTAAGGGCAGCCAACGCGGACGAGACAAAGTGGTCCGAGCTGGATTCAACCTCGGCTTTGACCCCTCGCAACTATTCCGTGATGTCCATTCGACCATCGGTGTCGACCGCAGTGGAAGCGGCGACGAATACAGCCAGGAAGAGATCATCGTTCGGCAAGTCTTCAACCATGCCGGCGACGTACCACAAATCTATGATGACCTCATCAATGTGATCGCGCCTCAATCGCGGCACGATGGCAGTGCCATGTTGAACTTGGCACGCTACAACGATGTGTTCTTGGATTCACAATACGAGAATGGCAGCCAAGGCACCGCCTTTGAATACGAACTGATCTACTACCCCACCTCACAAGAAGGCGGTATCGAGGGTCTAAAAAAACCCAACCCCGACTCCGTCGTCGGCGTTCCCATGGCCACGCCTCGAGAAGAATCCGACAACAAAGAATCCTTCCGCTGGCATTGGCTAATAGAAAACAACCGACCGGAGGACGATTACAGTCAGCTGCAAGAGGCGCTTGCTGCGATTGGACAACGGACTTCAAGCGACACCTTCCACGAAGACACCCAACGACTGTTGGATGTCGATCAATGGCTCAGATCGTTTGCCGTCGTCGCCTTGACTGGCATCGGTGACAACTACGGTAATGGGTCGCAACATAACGGCATCTTTTACGTACGTCCTAGCGACAACCGACTGCTATTCATGCCTTGGGACATGGACTTCTCTTTCACGCAAGGTGCCACTTCGGGAGCGGTTTCCAATGGTGAGTTACGAAAACTACTCACCGATCCAGGCAACGAACACAACTACTACGGTCATTTGCATGACATCATCAGTACGACGTTCAATGCAGACTATATGAGTGGCTGGATCGACCACTTCGATGAACTCGTTCCTGGACAGAATTTCTTCCAGGGATACAAATCCTATATCAATACACGAGCGGGCGCCGTCACCAAGTCAATCGAAAGAGCCATCGACGTCGTTCCATTCGAAATCTCGGGCACCGATGCTCTCGACGTGGGTGATTCGGCCATCGCCGAACTCACGGGTACGGGTTGGGTCGATGTACGGGAAATCCGTATCGCCGGACAAGATCTTACCTTGCCCATCACCTGGACAAGTCCTAACGAATGGCAAGTCAGCATTCCTGTCGACCCAGGCACTCACCCGATCGTACTCGAAGCTTACAACTTCCAAGACGAATTGGTCACATCGGATACGATCACAATTACAAGTTCTGCCGTGACACCGGTGCGATCATCTCTACGAGTTTCGGAATTGCAATACAACCCGTCTGGAGCGGTTGCGGATGAACCCGATGTCAACAATGACCAGTTCGAATTCGTTGAATTGACGAACGTAGGTGAAACAGCAATCGACTTGGCGGGCGTGCGTTTCGTACAAGTGGAACAAGGTGACGACGTCTCAGGGATCACCTTCACCTTTAGCTCCCAATCTCTCGAACCGGGTGGTTTTGTCATCGTGCCGCGAGATCTGGATGCGTTCCAAGCCCGATATGGCAGTGAACTGCCGATGGCAATTGGCCAGGGTAACGCTGAAAACCAAAATCAATACCGGGGTCGATTGGACAACGGTGGTGAGACGATCACGTTACTGGATGCAACGGGCGCCACGGTACAGCAATTCACCTATGATGACGCTTGGTATGCCAGCACTGACGGTGATGGAAACAGCTTGGAATTCATCGATCCTAGTCAGAGTGATCTGAACGCCTGGAACGAATCGTCGCAATGGCGAGCAAGTGCTGCCCTGGGCGGCACACCAGGGCAAGCCTCCCTGGTCATCGGTGATTCGAATTTCGACGGCGTCTTCAACTCGTCGGATCTCGTCGTTGTGATGCAAGCGGGACAATACGAAGATGATATCCTTAATAATTCCACCTGGGCGACAGGAGACTGGGACGGTGACGGCGATTTCACTACGAGTGACTTTGTGTTCGCCTTTGCGGCTGCCACTTACGTCGATGCAGAACCGCTCGCCGCCGCCAACATCGAGAACATTGCAGCGGCCCTGCTCAGCGCACAACAACCGCAGCGAAGCGATCGTGCCGATACAAATCGGACTGGACGACTGCAACCCAAATCCGTGGCGCGTGAAACCGACTTGGAGGCGATCGCCGTTGATCGAATCTTTGAACGAGATCAGCATCCAGCTGAATTCGCGGAGACGCATCACGATCTCCTAGAAACGCCAGATGACGAGTTCGATCTGTTCTAATCCGATTCCAGCAACCATCCAACTTCGAGGTTGCCGCATCGCCAAGCCATTTGCGTCAATCTGATCAGCGCCCCGTGCTGATTCAAATCAAAACGGGGCCGGGGCGAAACAGGTCGACTACTTTCGCGGCGAAGCGTGACGACAGCCATTTCCGCAATTCGGTTCCTAGGGCACCTCCTACCGAGCGTTCCTCATCCCGCCTAAGCAAGGTAGGCCGTCGCAACTCACCGATGCAAAACAGCCTCTCCCGAGCAGAGGAATACTGGCATTCGACTCTCCCACCTCCTGCTCAACTCCCAACTCATTTCAGCAGTAAGGGCGCATCCCCAGAACGGCTCAGACACCGAATTCACCGAATTCATCATCAAAGAGCCAGTGCAGTCATACGAATGGCATGCTCTAATTTGGTCAAGTCAGTCGTTTCATCTTGCCTTATAATCGGTTGAGTACCGATCAGATTAAACGACCATCAAACACCTTGAGGATTCCAACCCTTACAAGCCCTCAACAAGATTTCCGCCAGGCTGGGCATCATCGATGAGGGACTGCCACCGGGCCAATCCGTCCCGGTGGTTCGGTCGAAAACCAACCACCGATTCATCGCATATTTCGAGTCAAACTCATGCCCCATTTGCAAAACGAATCTCGGCGACGATATCTCAAAGCTGGACTACTATCGGCCACCACCGGTCCATTCGCTTGCTCAGTCGCGGCCCAGCATGACCAAAGTTTTGAGATCAAGAACATCGAACGCACCACGATACGACTACCCTATCGGACCATTCCGCGGCGAGCGATGGATCGCGAATTGCCCCACTGGCGATACGTCGAAATCTTCGAAGTGCAGCTCAAGTCCGGCGAGGTTGGGATTGGCGAAACTCTGCTCTTCTACACGTGGGGCGTCAGTAATGATGATGACGTTGCGCGTGCGACGGGAAAGAACGCAGCAAGTTTGATGTGGGATGACTCACTTGGGGCCGGTCTCCAGATGGCGCTATTCGATGCCGTGGCGAAGACCATTGGCGTCCCGATTCATCGCCTGCTGGGCCCACAAAGGCATGAGCGAACACCCCTGTCTTGGTGGAACATTGATATGGCTCCCGCAGACATGGCCGCCGAATGTGCGGAAGCCTACCGACAAGGCTATTTGTCATACAAGACAAAAGGGCGTCCATGGTTTGATCTCTGGCAGCAGATCGAATTGGCTTCGCAAGTGGTGCCTGAAGAATTCAAACTGGACATGGACTTCAACGACACGCTGCTTGACGCCGACCGCGCGATCCCAATTTTAAAGGAGCTGGAACGCAATCCGCGCGTGGACATCTATGAAACTCCGATACCGCAAAGTGACTTGGAGGGCAATCGACGAATCTGTGCTGCCACACGCGTCAATGTTGCCTTGCACTATGGAACCCCGGCTCCGATCGTGGCTGCCGCCGAGAAAGCCTGTGACGGCTTTGTGATTGGTGGCGGAGCAAGCAGTCTGTTACAGAGTGCGGCAGTTGCAGCCACCGCGGACCTACCGTTTTGGTTGCAATTGGTCGGCACGGGCATCACCGCGGCTTTCTCACTCCATTTCGGTGCCGTTTGCAGCCACGCAACCTGGCCAGCTGTTAATTGCCACCAACTTTACCAGCATGATCTCCTCCAAGAACCGATTCGAGTCGAACAAGGATATGCACAGATCCCAACCAAGCCAGGCCTCGGCTTCGAAGTCGATTGGAACGCGATTCGTCGCTATCAAGTTGCAAAACCGAACCAACGGCCTGACCCGCCCCGATTGCTCGAAGTGTCTTGGCCCGATGGACGACGTTTATTCATCGCCAATAACGGCAAGGTCAACTTCGTCCTGACCGCAGGCAACCGTAGCCTCATTCCATTTTTTGAACGGGGCGTTTCAACGCGACTAGTCGCCAACGACGGATCGACCGAATGGAAGCAGCGATATGAGCGAGCTCGCAAACAACCATTTTTCGACCAATCAACGAAACAGTGAGACCGTATGATCGACCCTCCCTCTGCACTTGTCGTAGATCCCTGCTGAAATCGGCTACAGCATGAAAAGTCAGCGTCAATTCGGCATCACCACGCTTTTCTTCGTGATTGCGATCAGTGCTGTTGCCTCGCTGTGGGTGGCAGTTTGGCTTCGACGTCGCGAAGCGATGCAACACAGCTGGAAGCCTTGGAACAAATCATCCGTACGAGTAACGGTCGAGACCAATGTTCCACAACATACGTTTTCAGATGACGGCGCCGGTGTTGGGACCCGCACTCAATCGAATGCGAACAACAGCCAATCCATCCATCAACCTGTGCCCATCGACGTGGAGTCACTTCGAAATGTGCAATTGTTACGTTTTGACAAAGCACATTTCAACGACGAATCGATCGAACGTTTGAGTTCGGTGAAACAACTGTCGGATCTGCGCATCAAAAACTCACGGATACCACGGAATACGATCCAACAACTCAGGGATTTACCGTTGGTTCGGCTGGACCTGGTCCACTGCAGTTTGACGGACAGTATGCTCGAAGGCTGTGAAGACTTGCAGCGGTTGCAAATCCTCTACTTGGTCAACAACAAGCTTTCGGATGACTGCGTAGCGAGACTCGTCAAATTAAAACAACTTGAAAAACTGGATTTACGCGACAATCAAATCAGCAGCTCGGCGTTAATCCGATTAAAGTCCGGCCTGCCACGATGTACAATCGAGTCAGGCCAATCCAAATCACCCAATGATGCCCCACCTGCTCGGACCCAAATCCCGTAGAGGCGATGTAATGCCACCAAGACTGAGACCTTTGATCGGTTTTTTATTGCTGTTTAGCTGTCCGATCGCGGCGGCCCAGGATCGGTTGAACGTGCTCCTAATAACCGTCGACGACATGAACTGCGACTCAGTAGGTGTCTTCGGTTGTGGTGTTGACGATATCACACCCAACATCGATCGACTCGCCTCGGAAGGCATGCGTTTCGAACACGCGCACGTGACGATTGCAATCTGTCAACCGACGCGTGCTGTCTGGATGACTGGACGGTATCCTCACCGCAACGGAGCCTTAGGCTTTGACCCTATTCACGCGGACGTACCTACCGTGCTCGAGATGCTCCATTCGGCGGGCTACCAAACCGGCATTCTGGCCAAGGTAAACCACGTGGTACCAACACGAAAAACGGCCTGGGATGTGATTGTTCCCGCTTCCGAATTGCAAGTCGGCCGAAGCCCCAAACGGTACTACGAGAGCTCTCTTGCCTTTTTCCAACAAGCCAAGCAATCCGACAAACCATTCTTTTTGATGGCGAATTCCCAAGACCCACACCGTCCATTCGCTGGCAGCCAGCAAGAGAGCAACCGGATACGCAACGTAAAACGGCAAGGGAACGATTTTCCTGGAACGAGTCGGAAATACCGTGCAGAGGAGGTCGACATCCCTGGCTTTCTACCGGATCTACCCAACGTACGACGCGAGATGGCCGAGTACTATTCGTCAGTCCATCGAGCAGATGAGATTGTGGGATCGGTGCTACGCGCTTTAGAAGAGTCGGGGCTTGAGAACCAAACGCTTGTGATTTTTCTCTCCGACCACGGCATGCCGCTCCCGTTTGCAAAGACCAATTGTTGGTATCACTCCACTCGTACACCTTTGATCGTGCGTTGGCCTGGTGTAATCACAGCGAAGAGTCACGATCAGCGGCACGTCGTGTCTGGCATCGATTTAGCTCCAACCATTTTGTCAGCTACCAATCTCCCTCCGATCAAAGCTGCAGATGGTCGGTCATTTGAAACCATCCTCCAAGGAAACCAACAGTCGGATCGCGAATTCGCAGTCACCCATATCAACCGAACCGCCGGAAAAAACAACTATCCGATGCGGAGCATCATTGACTCACGATTTGGCTACATCTACAACGGTTGGGCGGATGGAGAGACACGCTTCAAGAATGAATCTCAAAGCGGGTTAACGATGCAGGCAATGCATCTCGCCGCCAAATCGAATCCAATCATCGACAAGCGAGTTCGGCATTTCGTATTTCGCACACCCGAAGAATTTTACGACTACGAGCAAGATCCGGACGCACGAGTAAATCTGATCGATGACCCGCGACACGAGCAACGAATTCAACAGCGGCGTCTCTTGCTGCGAAAACACATGGAAGAAACCGGTGATCCACAGCTTGAAGCCTTTCAGCAGCTGATTCAATCCTAACTCAAGACAAACCGATTACCGGTTGTCGCCTGGGAGATTTTCAAATGCAAACAGCAGAACGACGTCAGTTCTTGAAGCAAACAGCCGTATCCATCGTGGCCGGCGCAACGTGGACCCGATCGAGCGCAGCAGCGCAAGCGGAGTTATTGCCGATTGTAGATACCCACCAACACCTCTGGGACATGAAACAGTTTTCACCACCTTGGTTACAAGAAGCCCCCAAGGCGATTGCCACGCCCCATGTAACGTCGGACTTTGTAACGGCGACCGAGGGACTGAATGTGGTGAAGGCGGTCTACATGGAAATTGATGTCGCCCCGCAACAGCAAACAGCTGAAGCAGCGCATGTTATCGCCCTATCAACCAACCCCAGTCATCCCACTGTGGCAGGCGTGATTTCCGGACGCCCGAACTCACCCCAGTTCGCCGATTACATTAAGCAGTACCACAATAGTCCTTACATCAAAGGCGTGCGCCAGGTCTTGCAAGTCGACAGCACGCCTGCTGGATTCTGTCTCCAACCTGAATTCACCAAGTCGGTTCGGTTACTGGGCGAGTTGGGAATGAGCTTTGACCTCTGTATGCGTCCGATGGAACTTTCCGACGGCGCCAAACTGGCAAAACGCTGTCCCGGAACTCGCTTCATTGTGGATCATTGTGGCAACGCCGATCCCAAGGCCTTCCTGACACAATCTCAGCAAACCGAGCCAGCTTGGCACGACGTGGATGCGTGGAAAAAGCAGATGGCGATGCTTGCCGACTGTGATAACGTCGTTTGCAAGATTTCCGGCATTGTGGCTCGAGCCCCCCAAAACTGGGAAGCAGATCAATTAGCACCGATCATCAACTATTGCCTTGATCGTTTTGGTCCCGATCGCGTGATGTTTGGTGGAGATTGGCCCGTCTGCAAAATCGGCGCGTCCTACCGAGATTGGGTCAACGGTCTAAAAGTCGTGATTGCAAATCGGCCCAGGAAAGCTCAGCGACAACTACTGCACGACAATGCGATTGAGTTTTACGCGTTGAGCTAATGACAATCGATTCATTTCCTCGCCCGGGAAGCGACGTTCGCTTCTTGAGGTTGGTCAGGGGGATTTTTCGGTCCGACCGAAACACCAACCCAACCATCGCGGACAACAAATTGCGTCACCGATAGATTCTTCAAGCGAGGATCCGTGGCGAGCCGACCGCGAATCAGATTCAGACGATGGTTGCGAGCCATGACTTTGGTGAAAATTCCTCGCAAGGCAATTTGATCACGGAATCCAAGTTGCTCACTAATGAGTTCGATACCACCCTCGCGTTCCAAGTTGACATGCATGGAAACAACATCCGCCCGATACCGTCCCCGCACGACGAAGTTGCGCCATTTCCTCCGCGGCGTCGAGAGTTCGGCGAGCCGAATCGTGATCAAAATGCGGTCTTCTTCGAGATCAATTTGGATCGGACGGTCTTCACCCAAACGCAACTTGACGCCCTCCGGAATGTCCTCATGAATATCAGACCGTCGAATATCAAGCTTTTCCGACATCCGCTTCATCAGATCTTCTAGCTCGATACGTTGGCCGTCGAGGTCCAATTGCTCAAGCAAATTATTTGCGGCCGACTCGTGAAACTGGAAACTCAACACGCTGTCACGCAGGGCTCGGGGTCGAGGCGTGTAGGCTGCCAATTGGGAGTTAGCTGCCAATCGGCACCGCATTAAGATGCGTTCCTCGGTGGTACGCATTTCAATCGCACTCGGATCCAGCTTCAGCTTATCCAAAGGTTCCAGTACACGCTGTTTCCATTTGAGTTCGGCTCCTGAAATTTTCGCTTCGAGTGTCTCATCCAGACGTTCTCGAGCCGCACTGGAGACGCTGTTACGAACGGTTGATTGCATTAGAGCCCGATTGTCGCGTAGTTCGTCAATTGCCAGCTGCCGCATCAACCATCCGATCAAAGGAACTTCGTCGTAGTCGGTTTTGAGTTGAGTGACTCGGGTCTTCCCAGCAGCCGTGGCCGTCGCTTTTTTCCTCGTGACTCCGCGACGACTGACCATCAATTCCTGCCCGGCAGCAAACTTAGCACTGCTGCGGGAAAAGAATCGAACCGGACCCTTTTGAGACAAGGTACGTGATCGCGTGCGTCCGGAAGCGACAAACCGCAAACGAATCTGCTGATCGTCCTCAATCAACTTGACGCGTAGTTGGGTCCAAGTGTTATTACTTCCCCGCACCGAAGCGCCTAACACCGTGTCGTTGACACTCTCTTGGATGGGCTCCAACACCGGCAGCAGATCGTTTACCAACTGCCCCGTAATGGCAATCCGTACATTGGCGTTCCGATAATGCGTATTCAGAACCCCTTTTAGCTGGTCAGCTTCGGACGTGTTGGCCCAGCGCAGATCGTCCATCGCCTCCATGACTCGCTCACCCAGATGGGCCGATCGAGAGGCTTCAAACTGCTCAATCGTGCGGGTAATTTGCGGATAATCCTGCGTGACCTGCGCCCAAACCTGCAGCTGATCCGCGAATTCCACGAAAGGCTCAGAGCTCAAGAATTGACGCTGCCGATCTGACATACGCGGATTCGCCAGTCGTTTCAGAACCAGCCGCGAGGTTGTTTGTCGCACGGCCGGATCGGTAACCCAGGTGGAAGTCGCAATTTGATTAAGCTTATCCAGCTCGAGATAGGCTCTCCAGCCAGCTGCCCCGTCCCCCACATCGAATTTTTCTTCCGCTTGCTTCAGAACGGGCAAAATACCAGAAAGGTTCACAGCAGGAGCCGAAACGGGTGATTGAGCCAGTCGATGGACGGCTCGCCAAACGGCCACACGACGTTCGATGCCATAGGCAATCTGACGCAGTAATACTCGATCCGATTCGGCCACAGTCTTTTCGACATGCGGCAGGACCTCAGCCAGTTGTCCCAAATCATCAAGGATCGATCCAACGTCGGCACTTGCCAGTTCGTCAGTCGCTTGCAATTTCCACAACAAGTCAATCGCCGCACTCCGCCAAGCTTCGACAAGCGGCACGTCGATGCAAACTTCATTCAGACTACCAAGCAATGACGTTGGCTCAGGCCACTCGCTTGGTAACTCGACCAACTTGCTCGGCTCGGACTGCCGATTCTTACTTGGTAGCGACGATGATACATCGTTGAGCTCAAAATCAGTAAAATCCGGTGAGTCCAACAGCGAGCCAGACGTGTTGTCTGTAATCAGTGACCGAGCCTGATTGGAATGGTCACCCCCACGAATCGCATCCGCTTGATCGTCGTGGCCCGCGAAATCCTCAGCCGTAAATGGCGTCGCTTGGTCTCGTAACGGCTCAATCGTGACCCGCTGTGCTACGATCGGATTCATCGGAGCGACATGAGGACGCAGCCAGTCTGGATTGAAATCAATGTGAATTCGACTCGGCAGCGAGACCGCTGGCGGGGCGGATACGATCTCGCTATCTTCCGTCTCGTGATCATCGTTGTAAAAAGTTAACTTTTCCGTCAGATTTTGACGTTCTGCATCATCCAAAGAACGCCACCAACGCGGCGAGACAACTGCGACCAAAAACAGCGCAAGCACGAGCATCAAGTGAGGCCAAGTCAATGTTCGAGGATATGGTTCCATCTTGGTTTCCAATTTCCTTGGTGAGTGCCAACTCACCTTTCCCCTCAACAGCAAGCTCATTCATTCCATTTGTCTAGAAATCGGCGCATGACACCCTTGAAATCGATCCCGAACGACTGGGGACGACGGCGAACCAGAGATTGCGTTCCGAATGTTGTTCCAATTCGGATTGAAAGGGACTTTCCGGAATATCTGAACTAGGCAAGATAGCGAATCTCTAGCCGGGCAAGTGGCCCTCAGCGAACGTTACTCGCTCGACAGGATCCCCCCATGCGTCCCATCATTCGCTCCTCGTACCAGGCGCATGCTTGCCAATCGTCAAGCACGGCCGCATCGAGGGCCGAGTCCGCCAGGTTACTCCACCAAGATCGTGTCGTCGTGTTCGTAGGGAGGCGCACAACAACAAAGAAAACGCAATTCTTGTTCACCCGAGTTTAAGATCGTGTGAATGGCTCCTGGCGGAATCGCAATGGCATCGCCAGGCCCCACTGTTTGAACATCGTCGCCAATTCTCATCTCAGCCTGCCCCTCCAAGATGTAATAAATCTCTTCTGTCTTTTCATGAAAATGAGGGGTCGTCGCACCACCGGTGGGCAGGCGGGCCTCCGCTAAGCTTTGCTTGCGAATACACGAGTTTCGATGCGCAAGTAATTCGCGAATCTCCGAGCCGTCAGCAGTAATAAAGGCTGCAACGCGATCAAGATTGACTACATCCATTCAAAGGGGCTCCTTTTTCGGCAGGTCGCATCCATGAAATCGTAAGCTCTACACCTATCCACCGCCTAGTTTGGTTGACGTAACCAATCTGCACAATGGCCAGAGGCAAACTGCCAGCGCCACAGCAACTGAACAAGCTATTAGCTTTCAATGGCAAGGCAAAATCCTGAGAAATTTCATTTTGGCAACGAGGAAGTTCAAAATTCTGTCGCATCTGATCGGCCATGCGTGTAGATTAGGTTGCTCATCGGGCAGTTGGTTCTTCCTTCATGGCCCCCTGCTTCATGGCCCCCTGCTTCATGGCAACTCATAAATTCTTTCACGATCCGATTTGGAGACTTGGAATGCGCTTCTTTGGCTGGTCCCAATTCATCAATAACCGTAGCTACGATCACCAACCCAGAAAGCCGCTCACTAAACGACGAGAGCGAGCGACCGGTTTAGAGGCACTGGAAGATCGGCGCGTCTTAACAAGCGTGCCCGTGATCAGCGAATTTTCAGCGATCAACGAGTCCGTGCTGGAAGACATGGATCGGGACGATCCTGATTGGATCGAATTACACAACGCGGGTGACAGCGATATGTCACTCAACCGTTGGTATTTGACAGACGACGCGGATAACTTGCAGAAATGGCGATTTCCAAACGTCGCTCTTGATGCGGGTGATTACCTGGTAGTTTTTGCATCCGGAAAAGACCGCAACACCGAAGGTCAGGAACTTCACACCAATTTCAAATTGAGCGGCGAAGGGGAATACCTGGCTTTAGTGGAGCCGGACGGGGCGACAATCGGCTTTGAATACGCCCCAAATTACCCTGACCAAATCACGGACGTTTCCTTTGGAATTCCGACGGGCATTAATCCCACCACTCTCATCGACTCCAACGCAGTGGCACGAATTCTGATCCCAACAGATAGCAGTTTGGATCCAGCGGAGCCAGAAGTTGTGCAGGGCACTTGGCTGGATCCCGATCTGGATGACAGTACGTGGATGGCAGGGAAAACGGGCGTGGGTTACGTGCCCCCCAACGAGCCGGTCACATTGGCTGATTCGGTCGCTGATTTTTCTGGATTGCAAAACCAGAACAATTGGTACTACGGCGTCTGGAACGCTGACGGCGCCTATTTACAAAACGCCTTCAACACCCTCAGCCCAGATGTTTTTGACGCGAACAATAATCTGTGGGACTCATCACCAAATGGCGGAGGGGCACAGATCACCGCCGAGGGAGGGCTTCCCAATTCGGTCAATTTGGGTTTTTTCACAATTACGAATTGGTCGTTACGTCGCTGGGTAAGTGAGACGACGGGCGAAGTCACAATCTCTGGAACGCTCAACAACGCGGACTCCGTCGGAGATGGTGTGATCGGTCACATTTTCGTCAATGGGGAGGAAGTCTATCAACAGGCGGTTAACGGTTCTAGCAGCGACTATTCCATCACGGTTGATGTAAAAGTCGGCGACAAGGTCGACTTCGCTATCAACCCGGGAGCAGCTCGCAACGTGGTCGGCGATGCGACAGTTTTCACATCCCAGATCGTTGGTAGACCGTTTGTGGAAATACCGCAGGTCGAAGTCGCCAATTCCTCCGAAGACTGGTCCAAAGTGGGCCTCCAAGGTCAAAACGGTTGGATTTACGGAGTCTACGAAGCCACCGCTGATGCAGACAATTCCTACAGTGGGGAAGAATTCCAAGCATTTTCAGGTGCTGCCTGGACAGGTCGTCGTTATGAATCGCCCGTTTCCGGAGTCGAGACGGAAATGAGCGCTTCAAATATGTATCCGCACGCGCAAGATGGCTTGGTTCAGTGGCCCATTCGACGTTGGGAATCAACCCTGGATGGCAACCTATCAGTCGCCTGGAGCGTTTTAAAATCATCCTCCGATGGCGACGGCGCCGTGGCGCGTGTGTTTCATAACGGCGTCGAGGTCGATCTGCTGGAAATCGATGGGAGCGACCGTTCTCAAGCGGACCGAGTCGTTAAAATCCTCGGAGTCAAACGAGGTGACTCGATTGATTTAGCGATGGATCCCAAAGGACCTGGACAAGCGGTAGCGAATGACAATGGCGATCGTTTACGCGGCTACATGACGATTGCTCGCTTGCCCAATCTTGCCGACAGCATCACCACGAACGTTCGCGACGCAATGCTAGACGTCTCGTCTAGCGCCTACCTGCGTATCCCTTTCCAAGTAGAAAGCATGGGACAGCTCGACACAATTGAATTGAACATGCGGTATGACGATGGATTCGTGGCCTACGTCAACGGACAAGAGGTAGCATCGAGTAACAGTCCGGACGTGATTGGATTTGATTCAACCGCCTCTGACATTCGAAGTGTGGAAAACGCAACTCTCTACGAATCATTCGACATCACGGATCGCCGAGATATTTTTCGCACTGGTGAAAACGTACTGCAAATCCATGCTCTTAATGCGACAGCGAATGACGAAGATCTGCTGATTGCTCCGCAACTCATTATTGGGACACTTTCCGTACATCCTGAAGAACGAAGATATTTTCCACTACCCTCACCGGGTAAGCCCAATGGATTAGGAGCTGAAAAACTGGGACCTTTGGTGCTCGACGTCGAACAATCCCCGGCTGCGCCTACCGCAGCAGACCCGATTGTCATCACTGCGACGGTTGCCCCCACCTTCGATAGCCTCAATTCTGTCGAGTTAAATTATCGTGTCATGTTCGAAGACGAAATTTCGATGGCGATGGTAGACGACGGGACCGATGCTGACGCGCAAGCCAATGACGGTATCTACACCGCTACCATTCCGGGTGCTGTCGCCGAATCAGGCCAAATGATTCGTTGGTATGTGACAGCTCAGGACGTGAACAGCGTGGCCGGCAGACTTCCCCTCTTCTCCGATCCAAAACTATTGGAACAGTACAAAGGGACGGTCGTCGACGCCGATTCCATTGAGACTCAACTACCCACTTTCCATTGGTTCGTGGAAAACGCCCGACGAGCCACTTCCGGTGGCGGTTCAGGAGCTCTCTACTACGAGGGCGAATTCTATGACAACGTTCGATTTAGTGGACATGGCCAGTCATCTTCTGGTTTCCCCAAGAAGAGCATGAACGTTGACATGCCAAACGATCATCGGTTGCTGCTGCGAGCCGATTTACCTCGTATGGAAGATTTCAACTTTCTGTCCAACTACGCTGACAAATCAAAAATGCGCAATACGTTGGGTTACGAACAGCGAGCTGCCACCGGAGGTGCCCATCACCTAGCCTTTCCAGTGCGTTTACAGCACAACGGTGAATTCTTTGCGGTCTATGACTTTGTCGAGGATCCGGATGAGCGATGGCTCCGACGCATCGGGCTGAACGAAACCGGCTCGCTCTACAAAATCTATAACACCTTCAATTCACCCTCTAGCGCGGAGAAAAAATCGAGGAAGTACGAAGACAACCAAGACTTGAAGGATGCAATCGCAGGCATCAACCAACGAGCCATCACGGATGCCGTTGACTTTATCTACGACAACGTCAATCTCGCTCAAATGGCCAATTATTTAGCTGGCTTTGTTCTCACCTCAAACGTGGATTGTTGCCATAAGAACTACTACGCTTACTACGACATCGAAGGAACGGGCGAGTGGTGGTATCTTCCCTGGGATGTTGACCTAAGTAACGGTCGCACTTGGGGGGGGTTTGGTCGGGCCTATTTCGACGACACGATGTACAGCGAACGTGGGCTGTTGATGGGTAGCAACAATAGCCTGATCACCCGACTCTACAACAGCACACCCGGCTTTAAGGAAATGTATTTCCGGCGCGTCAGAACGCTCATTGATGCCTATGTGAAACCTCCAGGGACCGCCCGTGAGGATTTACCCCTGGAAAGTCGCGTCGACGAATTGGTCGCGTTGATGAAGCCCGATGCGGACTTGGACAACGAAAAGAATCCGGCAGACTGGGGCCAGATTGGCTTCCAAACCTTTGACCAAGCCGTCCAGATTTTGCTGGAAGAATACGCAAAACCAAGGCGAGAGTGGCTTTACAACACGCAGGTCAAAGCCGACACAGCGGACATTCCCGTGATTCTTTCTGGTGAAGCAGGTTCTGTCATCGGCACCTATTTTGTGCCGAAAGATGGCTCGCTCGGCAAGTCCTGGACCGCTTTTGATTTCGATGACAGCAATTGGAAATCCGGTCCTGTCGGCTTCGGCTATGAAAACAATCCCGATGATTTCGCCGATCTTATCAAGACAGACACCAAAGCCGACATGACAGGCTCCACGTCGGTCTACACCAGAATTCCTTTCCAGGTTGAAGACCCGGAAGCGCTCCCAGGTCTTTCTTTACGAATGAAATTCGACGATGGATACGTTGCCTATATCAACGGCGTCGAAGTCACTCGCCAGCGATTACGCCAAGATGAACCTACTTTCGATTCCACAGCTCGATCGCGTTCCAATCGATTGGCGGTGGAATTCGACAATGCGAATATTTCTGAATTCCTGCATCTGCTGCGACCCGGCGAAAACATCCTCGCAATCCAAAGCATCAACTCATCCGCCACGGGTAATGACATGTTGATGCTTCCCGGACTCGTGGGAGGCGCGTTGAGTTCAGGGGAAGGACAAATCCCAACGGCGCAAATCGGAAACCCAAAGATTGACGTTGGCACGATCGAATTTAACCCCAGCAGTGGAAATCAGGCAGAAGAATACATTCAGCTAATCAACAACCATAAGTTTGCAGTTGACATTTCAGGATGGCACTTGGCCGGAAACGTGGAACACACATTCGACCCAGGCACAGTGATTCCCGCCGGTGGCAGCTTGTATGCTACGCCAAACGCCAAAGCATTTCGGGCGCGATCCGAAGGCCCTTCCGGCGGAATGCGATTGTTCGTGCAAGGCAATTACCAAGGTCAGTTACCCAATCTGGGCGGCAACCTTCAAATCGTCGCAGCCGATGGTGAAGTCGTAAATTCGGCAACGTTCACGGGAGAATCGACATCCGTTCAGGACAATCTACGTATCTCTGAAGTGATGTTCAATCCGCTCAATGCAAGCGGCGCTGAACTGGCCTTAGACAACAGTCTGGTAGCAGATGACTTTGAATACATCGAACTCGTCAACATCTCGGAAACCGAGACATTGGACTTGCGAGGCGTACATTTCAACGAAGGGATTGTATTCACCTTTAATGATGCAACCGTCACCGAACTGGCACCCGGCAGCAGAACGCTACTCGTGCGAAATTCCAACGCGTTTCAGATTCGCTACGGAAATGACCTCCAAGAGATGATCGCAGGCGAATTCGCTGACAACAGTGGACTTCGCAACAACGGCGAGATCTTAACACTTGTCGACAGCGTTGACTCTACGGTAAATCAATTTAGCTACGGTGTCCAAACCGATCAGAGCTGGCCTTCACGAGCCGATGGTCGTGGCAGCTCAATCCAAGTCACCGATTACCATGGCAACTACAATGACGGTGCCAACTGGCGTGCGAGCAGTGAAATCCACGGGTCTCCCGGAACTGCTGGAATTGACCCGGTCGATGGATTGAAAATTAACGAAGTGCTTTCAAGACCAGCCGATCCGGCAGTGGATCAAGTCGAACTGATCAACCCCACTGGCCAACCAATTGACCTGAAAAACTATTATCTGAGTGACTCCAGCAACAGTCTCGATTCACTAAAACTATTCGCCCTTGGCACCGGTAGTATCGAAGCCGGTGCTTATCGGGTTTTTGACGAACCACACTTCAACCCAGGCAACGGCGAAAACGCAAATGATTTCGCCCTGAACGGTAGTGAAGGCGACCAACTCTTCCTGACTTTTGGTGATGAGAATGGCCCGACACACTTCGCTGACAGCGTTCAATTTGGCGCCGCCGGCCTGGGTGAATCGTTTGGGCGTACACCCAATGCTACAGGTGTACTTGCCCCCATGCTGAAAACCACAATGGGCACGGCCAACAGCGATCCGCGAGTTGGCCCGTTGGTGATCACCGAGGTCAACTATCAGCCGGCAACGCCTTCGGCCGACGCTCTCGCGGCATTTGATCAAATCACGGTCGACGATCTTGAATTCATCGAAATCCACAATCCCACCTCGGAAACGGTCAGTCTGAACAATTGGCGAATCCGACGAGGCATTGATATAAATTTTGATGATGGCACTGCGATTGAGGCGGGTCAAACCTTGGTTGTCACGTCGTTCAATGCAAATCGAGCAGACAACGCTGCTCGCACGGCAGCCTTCCGAGCCCACTATGGGATCGGCGAAAACGTAACACTGCTCGGCGGTTACGCCGGCCAACTCCGAGACCTGGGCGAAGGGATCCAATTGCAACGCCCCGATCAACCTGCACCGGACGACCCCACCTCGATTTCCCACTTGCTGGAGGACGAGTTGATTTACAACGACGTCGCCCCCTGGCCCACCAACGCACAGGGAACGGGCCTGACTCTGACTCGTACCTCCATCAACGCATTCGGCAACGTACCGGAGAGCTGGATCGCGACGGAAGCCTCACCCGGTGAAATTGGTGATGTACCGGGTGACGTGACTGGCGACGGAATCATCGACGTCGCTGACATCGATGCCGTCTGCGTTGGTCGTCGCACGGCTGATCTGCAGTTTGACGTAAACGGCGACGGCAAACTGGATGAAGCCGATACCCTCATGCTCGTAAATGACTCACTCGGCACCAGCGTGGGGGATATCAACCTCGATGGCGCCTTCGACTCGAGTGACTTGGTTTTGATTTTCCAGGGTGCCCAGTTCGAAGATCAGCTCGCCGACAACTCGAACTGGACGACAGGAGACTGGAATTGCGATGGTGAATTTACAAGTGAAGATTTGACATACGCCTTGCAAAAAGGCGAGTATCGCAAGCAAATCGAGCAGGCGCCTGTCGCAGCGGTTGCTGCCGCAATCCTGAATCGCAACCAAAACGAGTTCGAGAATGTCTCGACGATTACGAATCGAGGGACGCAGCCCATCGTGAGGCAAACACTCAATCAAGAGCGACTCGGTTTTGCTCAGCACGACGCCATTTTCGAAGCAGACGAACGCGAGTTCCAACTGGCAGCAGAGAAGAATAAGGAAGTCGCTGATGACTTGCTGAATAGTCTGACCGATGACACCTTCTAGTCAAACGCAGACAATGGGCGTGTTCGTTTTTACGATCGCCGCCTTCCTGCTGAAAAGTCCGCCTCCTATAACGACGGCTCAAGCCGCCCAGGATGGAAAGTCAGCCCAAGAGACAGTCTGGACTTTCGACCAACTGGCCGCGGACATTTCTGCCTTGCAAAATCCATCCTTCCAACAGGGCCAACGCTTGTACCAACAGGCCAAATGCTCCGCCTGCCATCGCATGAATGGCCAAGGCAATGAGTTTGGTCCGGACCTCGTCCAACTGGACAACAAATGGAACAGTTCGAGAATTCTGAAACATGTGCTGGAACCCTCGATCGAGATTCACAAAGAATTCCAGGCTCACATCTTTGAGCTAAAAGATGGTCGCACGATCCGCGGTTTGATCGTCGCAGTCGGCCCTCGCTTTATCAAAGTCATTCAAGATCCACTCAAAAGTTCTCAAACGAAGCGTATCCAACGAGACACGGTGCGAAATCGTCAAAAGTTGGGAACCTCATTCATGCCGTCGGGACTCCTTAATTCTCTTTCGAGAAAAGAAATTGTCGATCTCATCGCCTATTTGGATTCTCGGGGCAACGATCAACACTCACTCTACCAACACGTTGTAAAATAGTTTGCGACAACGGACGAGATAATCGATGCTTCAAGTCGATCGGGTCCGCAAGCTGGCCGGCTCGATTCATCACACCCATCGATTCGCGCAACGGGCGTCATTCGTTGCCTGCCCGATCGATGGGCCTGTTTCGTCGGTTGGAAATGCGACCCATTTCGCTCTCTCATCGTGGAGGCGGTTCCCATTCTCAAGCACAATCCACAAGCTGAAGCAAAAATCCTTTGTTCCTGAAAGATTCCGCGCCGACACATTCACCAACCGTTGCGATCGGCTTGTATATTAGGTGGGTTATGATACCCCTGACCACGCTTAATTTTAGGGTGGAGCCCGATGAAACAAATATCCTTCGTTGCCCTGACGATCGGTTGGTTCTGCGCAACAAACGTGCTTGGCTCGGAAGCAATTCGAATCGCTACATTTGAGGTAGATGCTTCCCCCCCACTGCAAAGCCCCGTTGCTTATGCAATGGCACGCGAGATCACGGATCCACTCAGTGCTCGCGGTATCATCCTGCTCGGATCGGGCGAGCCGATTGTCATGTGTACTCTTGATTTCTTGGGCATCGGCAATGGCGGATACACAGCTTGGCGAGAACAACTCGCCCAAGCTGCCAAAACCTCCGTCGATCGGGTTGCTCTGCACACACTCCATCAACATGATGGACCACGTTGTGATTTTGACGCAGAACAGATTCTCGCGCAGCACGGCATGGCTGGCAAAAAATTCGACCCTGTTTTTTGCCGCCAGCTAATTAAAAAAGTGGCAACGGCGGTTCACGAATGTCTTCAGCGTGACCTTGATTCAGTAACGCACGTGAGCGTTGGGACAGGTCGTGTCCAACAAGTCGCCTCCAACCGGCGCCTACTAGGAAATGACGGCCGTGTCGAAATTATACGGTTTAGCAAATCGACCGATCCCAAAGCGATCAACGCGCCAGAGGGCGTAATTGATCCTTGGCTCCGCATGGTCACTTTCTGGCACAAGAATCAACCACTGGCGGTGCTGAGCTACTATGCAACCCATCCTCAGAGCTACTATGGCCAGGGCGATGTAACCAGTGAGTTTGTCGGCTTGGCTCGCAACAAGCGCCAACATGATTCGGGAGTACCCCACATCCATTTCAACGGTGCGAGTGGCAACGTGGCAGCAGGAAAATACAACGATGGCTCCCCACAAATGCGGCCTATCTTGGCAACTCGTCTCGAACAAGGGATGAAAGAGGCGTGGCAAGCGAGTCGACGTTTCCCTGTGACGAGCCAAGACTTTGATTGGCGGGTCGTTCCCGTGTCATTACCCGCAGCCGATTACCTGAATCGCGATCGGATCCAAAGTCGATTGAAAGACCCAAACGCCGACGCTCGCGACAAGTTGCGGGCTGCGAAAGAGCTGATCTGGCTCGAAAGAAGCAGTGTGGGTCAGCCGATTGAACTTAGTCGCTTAAAGATTGGCGAAACCTATTTATTGCATTTACCTGGCGAGCTCTTTGTCGAATACCAATTGGCAGCCCAGGCGATGAAACCCAATTCTTTTGTTGCACTCGCCGCTTACGGTGATGATGCACCAGGATACATTGGAACGGCGATCTCGTATTCGCAGGGAGGATATGAAGTGCAACCTGGAGTTTCACGCGTATCATCGGCTACCGAGCAAGTGCTGATTGATGCGCTCCAGCGCCTGCTGACCGATTCGCAAAGTGGCCAATTTTCTGCGGACGCAATCACCATTGACGGCAACTTTAACGATTGGTCCAACATCCCCGCTTACTTCGATCCGCTGTACGACACGCATGACACGGATCATTCGCAGGTAAGGGACCTACCACGTTACGTGGATCATCCCGACGCGGATCTGATCGAATATAAAGTCACCAACGATGACCAGAATCTCTATTTCTACTTTCGATCGCGAGGCCAAATTGGCAGAACCCAGGTGGAATCCAACCAAAGCCGAGCGGGCCGATACTATGCCATCGTGACCATTGACGTAGATCGAGACAAATCAACGGGCTACAACCTGCACGAAGGCGGGTATTATCCAACGAGCGACGGATACGACGTAAATGCTGAAATTGAATTTTTCGACGGAGAAGAGAATACGGCTCACTACCTGAACCAGGCAATCGACAATGAAGCCGACCTACGCCAATCGTTTCAAGAACAATCGCGCAACAAGTTTAAGGAGGACCGTGATGGTCCCTATCCTGCGGGCACGATCACGCTTCGGCCCGGCCACTACGATTACTACACGCAATGGGTCTATCACGCCGACAACCACTTAACCTTTGTGCGGGACAAGGGACCGGTAGTCCAAGGCATCGCTCGCGCAAAACGATCGAAACAGGGCTCGGAACTCGAAGCGGTCTTTCCGCTGAAAGGTTTCCTACCACTCCGCGACGGTCGGTTATTGATCTCACCAGGACAATCGATTGATCTCTCTTTTTCGCTTGAAGCGAGTGGCGAACTGGCACCGGGAGCCGAGTGGGCATCCGACACGGCCGTACCGATCCTAGGCTACCGGCTAAAAACTGCTCGCCACTGAAGAGGAGTTACTTTGACACGATACAGATTCAACTTTCCGAGGTGAATCACCACATCGGGATGAATCATCGTTCCAAATGAAACACGACCGCGGAACTCCTGTCGCCCGACCCGCTAAATCGACTGGTCGCACTGTTAGGATTGAACTAGGATACTTGAGGTGTCGTCGTGAGCCTGCTCCGATTGACAAACCGCCTATTTCAAACCGACTCGTTTAAGCGGATTGAGTCGCCTGTCCCGCAGGCAGCTGACTCGCCGAAACCAGCTCTACACAACCCTCCACTGCACGAGTTTTTCTTCATGAAGTATTTTGCTTCGCTGATCACGACTTACCTGCTGACAACGCCGTTGTTTGGGATCGAATTCGATCCCAAGCCCCAATTGAGACGACCTATCTCACTTAGCTGGGTCGATGCGAATCAGCTGGCAATTGGGAATCAGCTCGGCAGCATTTCGATTGTGAACCTGGCCGACCAGAAAGTCGTGGACGAAATAGTTGTCGCAGATCGGATCGCTGATCTCCACGCGATAAATGACCAGACGATCGCGGTCCTCGACGAGTCGCGTCACGCCTTGGTGATAGTTTCTCATCAAGCAGGCAGCTGGAGCGAGTCCGGTCGCATTGCAATCTCGCACACACCGGTCACGCTCGCTTTTAATCCGCGCGGGACCACCGCGACTGTCGCCTCACTTTGGTCACAACGTCTCACAGTGATTGACTTTCGAATTCCGACCAATCCTCAGATCATCCGGACCATCAACCTGCCCTTTGCGCCTCGAATCCAAAAGCATCTGAACGATCGTGAGGTGCTCGTTGCAGGCGCTTTTGGTGGCCATTTGGCGATCGTGAACTTCAAAACAGGCACCGTCGTCCGCCATCGAGAGCTAAACGCGTCGCACAATCTCAGCGGTCTTGCCTTGGTAGATGAAACCACGGCCCGCGTGCCACACTTGATGCTGAATCACGAACAGGCGACTACCGGTTCGAATGTTCACTGGGGAGACGTGATGTCGAATGTGGTGCGAAGCGTCGACCTGAACTGGTTTCGTTCACAGGCCGCAGAAGAGACGACGGCCGCGGATCTTTATTATCTGGGACATCCTGACGACGCCACAGGCGACCCTACCGGGATTTGCATCACCAAGGACCAACGTCAAATCATTGCATTTGCGGGAATCAACCAAGTGGGAATCAGCGATGTTGGTGCGAATACTTATCGACGCATCCCGGTTGGTCGCAGACCTGGTGCATTCATTCTCGACCAAGACCAGCGTCTGCTGTATGTGGCGAATCGATTTGACGACTCACTCTCCATCGTCGATGTCACTCGACGTCGAGAGATCAGTCGAATAAGCCTGGGTCCCAAACGTGACTTAAGCCTCATTGAGCAGGGCGAGATTCTGTTCTTTGACTCGACGCTTTCCAGTGACGGCTGGTTTAGTTGCCACAGTTGCCACACGGATGGACATTCGAATGGCCAGCTAAGTGACACCTTTGGCGACAACTATCAAGGCTCCCCCAAACGGGTAATGACACTGCGAGGCACCTCGCATACGGCACCCTGGGCCTGGAATGGTAAAGTGAAATCGCTCGAGGATCAGATTCGCAAATCGATTGAAACAACAATGCGAGGTGAAGCGCCAACCCCAGCTCAAACCGCCGCCCTCACGGCTTATGTTCGCACGCTGCCGGCAGCCCCATCTATCGCTTCCGCTCGCCGCGAACTCAATCACGTTACGATCGCTCGAGGTCGGCAAGTTTTCGAGTCACTTGGATGTGTCGATTGCCACGCGACAAATCACTACACGTCGCCCCAGGTTTATGACGTCGGACTTGAGGATTCGGCTGGAAACCGAGACTTCAATCCTCCCTCCTTGCTTGGAGTCAGTCAAAGACCACGTTTACTCCACCATCGCCGAGCAAAATCCTATCGAGAGGCTCTCCAGATCCACCCTTATGGCGAACCGGTTGAGCTTGACGCGGAACAATGGCAAGAGTTGACGCAATTCCTCAATAGCCTCTGAACTTCCATCGAGGAGAGGTCCGAGTCACATTCGTGAAAACTGAGTCTTCGCATGTTAGACTGAACTGTACTCGAAACGTAAGTCCCTCGCAGTATTTCCTGTCATTAGCGTATCTCCATGTTCCATCGCGTTACAGTCTTGTCTCTGTTGGTTGGATCGGTCTTCAGTTTGACCTCGTGTGATCGGAAATCCGCACCAACGGGCAGCTCACAGCCTGCCAAGCAAACGACTGCTGGTTCAAAAGACGAAGCAGCTGCGTCACTCTCACCAAAAGTCACAAAGACAGCAGAAGTCAACAAAAATGTGTTGGCATCCCAACGGAATCAACTTGACGAAACCGTCTGGAACAAAGAGGTCATCGCGCAGCAATATGAAATGGCGCTAGTGAATCTTTGGGATGCTTTACTGGACCAGAGTCGCTTACCAGACGGCGATGAACTGTTTGTGTTACAGCATCTCCAGTTCGAGACAATCACGCTTGGTCATGCAGGTGAAGCACGAAGACTCGACCACGGAATCTCAATTTCACCTTTGGATGCCAACGCAAGTCAAATCCTTCCGACTGACTGGAAGATCCTGGTCGGCAAAGCACGCGATGATGGCTATCGCCTCATCCAATCCGAATGGCACCACGCGGCATTCGATATCGACGAAGACGGTAAGGCCAAATCCACCATATTCATGGCTCTATATGCGACAAACGCGATAAAACAGGAACGGTGCGTTATTCGTGGCAATCTTATCGTCGACTGGCAACCCCGATCTGACAGCCAATCGATTCCCATCGCAGCGTCGATCGACGCAACCAGACTCGAGCGACTGTCTCGCACAGGCCCTGGCGGATTCAGCAAGATTCTTACCGTCGACCATACTCGACCCGATACGCGTTCCGGTGTTCAACCGGTCCTGGCACATGATTTGAACGGGGACGGTCTATCAGAGATCCTGCTTGTCGGCAGCAACGAATTACTCATAAATCAGGGGGACGGTTCTTTCCAACGAGAACGCCTCTGCCTTCATCGAGAACGAGTCTTCGAAACGGGAATCGTTGCGGAAATGACCGGCGATGGATTACCTGACTTGGTGCTTCCGGGAGTCCGAGGTGATCTACTGCTTTACGAGGGGCAGCAGAGCGGACGCTTCACAAGCCCGCCTATCGGAAAAGCTCGGCAAGGCGGTCCGTTGGTCCAACCGCAAGCGATGACCGTGGGTGACGTTGATCTGGACGGGGATCTCGACCTTTGGATCGGTCAATATAAGATCGCTTATATCGGCGGACAAATGCCCACACCGTATTACGATGCCAATGATGGATTCCCTGCTTTTTTACTACTTAACGATGGACAGGGTCGCTTCAGTCCAGCCACCGAAGAATCGGGCTTGGCCGAAAAACGTTTCCGCAGAAGCTACGGAGGCTCATTGATCGACCTCGATACGGATGGCGACTTGGATCTCTTGGTGGTCAGTGACTTTGCCGGCGTTGATTACTACGAGAATGATGGCCGGGGCTATTTCCGTGACGTCACGGATGACACTTTTGACGAGCGCCACTTATTTGGGATGTCAGTATCTTTTGCCGACTTCGATTTAGACGGTCAGACGGACATCTTCGTCACAGGTATGGCCTCGACCACAGCACGCCGTCTCGAGCACATGAAACTTGGCCGACGCGATCGTCCGGAGATTCATTTAATGCGTTCACGCATGGGCTATGGGAACCGCATGTATCTCGCGAATGGAAACCGATTCACGGAACCGACTTTCCGAGATCAAGCGGCGAGAACAGGCTGGTCTTGGGGTTCAACTGCCTTTGATTTTGATAATGACGCTGATCCAGACATCTACGTTGCCAACGGCCACAGCAGCGGAAAATCAACGAAAGATCATTGCACTCATTTTTGGTGCCACGACATCTACGAAGGAGACTCAAAACCCAACAAAGCAACTCAGGAACTATTTCAAGAAGTTTTGTCCGGCTATTTTGATCGTTCGGAATCTTGGGACGGCTACCAAAAAAATGCGTTGTTGATGAACAACGATGGCCAAGCGTTCGAAAACATCGCCTTTCTGCTCGGCCTTGGACACGAGTTCGACGGTCGAGCGGCAATCAGTGATGATATCGACGGCGATGGACGAGTCGACTTGCTTGTTGTGGAGGACAAATGGAACAACGGCCAACGTCTTCACATCTATCGCAACGGACTAGATACTGAAAACCACTGGATTGGCGTTCATCTGTCAGACAAAGTTGCAGGGCACAGTCCCATCGGTTGCCGCGTTACACTTTTTTGCGATGACTATTCGACGTCCGACGTAATTGTCGCAGGCGACTCCATTCACGCGCAACACGCTCCCACGGCTCACTTCGGCATCGGAAAACGAGATAACGTACAGGCAATCGAAGTGACATGGATCGACGGACACAAGGAAAGAATCGACAATCCGGCGATTGACCAGTATCATCGCATCAAGCGCAGCGATCCCTCTTCGCCATCAAATGAGTGATCCTCTTCAAGCCGACTCGGCAGATCGTTGCAACACGATTGGCCGCCAGTTCACAAACGGACGCATCAGCTTCCCAACTAAGCAGGTAGGAGTCTCTTGGCTCTCAGCAAAGCATCTTGCCACACATCGGCCGCCAGCCAACGGATCAAGGGAAGGTAGACAACGAGACTGACGATGGTAATGACTGCAATTTGAACCAGGTGTTGAATCGTTGAATGGGTCGTCAACACAGGCAGGGCCAAGTAGCCGATTGCAGTGGCGATCGCCACCGCCACGATGGAAACTAACATGGGCAGCACAATGACTGACGCAAAGCGTGACAGCACATGACCGTCGGGGCGCATGACTACGAAAAACTCAAGAGTCGTCGACAAGGTATAGAATACGGCAACAGCAATCGACAAACCAAAGGCCGAGCCTAACCACGTCCCCAGGATTGTCAAAGGAAAGAACAGGCAAATGGAGAATGCAGAAAGAATCATATGTGTGCGAAACCGTCCCTGAGCTTTGAATAAGCTCGCTACCGGCCAACTCATTGTCCGGATTGTCATTCCCAAACACATGATCTGCATAAGTGGTATTGCTTCGTACCACTTCGGCTCAAAGCACACCTTCACAATGGGATCTGCAACGCTTGCCATTAGGAGACAAATTGGGAAGCAGACTGCCGCGATGAGTCGGGCGGCGCGGACGAATGCCTTGAACTGTTTGCCAGACTCTAAGGACAACTGACTCAATGCAGGAAATAGCACCCGAGCCATCTGAAAGGTCAGCAGAGACATCACATGTCTTGACATCCGATAGGCAAAGAAATAGACGCCTACCACCGTCAAACTCGCAAAACGCCCCAACACAACATAATCGCCCTCCTCAATGACCCACATGAAAACCAACGAGCCCACGACCATCACACCATCGTTCAACAAATATTTCCACCTGCGGACCTGTGGTCGAAATCGAATTTTTATCGGCGCAAAACACCAGCAGAGAATAAGGTGCCCGATCGATGTAATAATGGCTCCGTAGGCAAAACTGAAGGCCCCAAACCCCATCGATGCAAATGAAACTTTCAAAACAAAATCTAATGTTGCGACCAGCATACCGATAATTGCCAGTTCGCGAAAACGCATTTGAACTTGGAGTTTTGCCCGATTGACAGCGCCGGCTGCACTTATCGGAAATACAATCGCCAACGTGCCAATCAGCCGAACAAGTGTCGCCGGATCATCAGTACGATAGAAACGAGCGGCCACCGGCGCCAAAAGCAGGGTGAACAAAAATGCCAAAATTCCGATCGTCGTCGAGAGCCAAAACCCAACACTGGCCCAGGTATTGAAGGAACGTTGGCGAGCAACTAACACCTCCAGCACACCGGCTTGGTGAAACATTGCGGCGAAACTGTAGACCGTGAGAGCGAGTCCATAGAGTCCAAATTCATCTCGGAGCAGAAGTTTGGCCAGGATCAACTGTAGAACCAGCGCAGCCGCTTTGACGTAAATCGCTTGCCCGGTCATCAACACGGCAGCATGAGATGCCCGATCACCTAACGAGGTCTTAGTTTGCCGGTTTGCAGGCATACGCTGAACATTTTCTATCGACAGGTCAAGCCAAAGGTGGCAGCAAGCGAATCGCCAAGCATCTTTCCGTGGGCGATGCCGAAGACATCAATCCTGAGGCCCTTCAATGCGGAAGGCTGAATAGATGCCTCAATCTTTGCCGTGCGTTCGGTCGATGATCTCAGTATTGTGAAGTGCACCACCGCCAACTATTATCGGTTGAGCACTTCATTTCGGTAAGCTTATTCCCGACATCTATTTGTGACGCTCAACCCGAATACAAAGTTTATCCCATGCAACCGTCTGCTCACATCTCACTTAACGGCCAGGGCATTGATTACAGCAATGCAAACTCAGTGGAGGAGTCAGATTATACCATTGCTTGGGATGGTTTCCTTTACGACGCTGACGGCAAACCCCATCAGATCGCAATTCGTCGATTCATCGATCGACTCAGGCAAGGCGACAATCTGATTGACCTTTGCGGCACTCTCGGAGGTTCTTTTTTTGTTGCGATTTGGGATAAGCAGAAACAACATGGCCATGCGTTTGTCGACGAAAACGGCCTCTATTCTGCTTACCGCAATCGCCATGCGGTGGCAAAATCGTTCCTCCATCTGCTGGACGATACCTCGCAGGACGAACACTCCCTGAACTCGGAATCAGTCGTCGAGTTTCTCCAGATGGGCAACGTCTATTTTGGGAAGACTCTCTCAGACGGCATCACGAAAATTTCCCAACGAGAAATTCTTAAAGTCAATCGAGAGGGCGTGTCGGTCATTAAGCGAACAGTCCCCGAGATCAACGATCCGCCCGTCTATGCGAATCTTTTTGATGCGATGGAACCCGTTGCCGAGGCGGCGAAACAATGCAATCCGAGTATCGATCTCACTGGAGGATTCGATTCACGACTCGTCGCTTGCTTGATGAACCATCACCAGGTTTCATTCGAAGCCGCTTTATCCGGCGAATCCGACCATCCAGACTGCGTGCTCGGCCAGCAAGTTGCTGAGGCTTTAGGCTGCAAGTTCGTCTTCACCACCTGGAAAACAGATCAACTTGAAGCCGACTTACCTGATTTAATGGGCCGTTTGGATGGTATGTGCGGCTATCTAAGCACCTTTCACCGCTTGTGCCAGCTTACGGACGAACGCCAGAATCGAGGAATCGATTTGTCGTTCAAAGGCAGTGGGGGCGAGCTCTACAAAGATTTCTTTTGGGCTCAAGACTTTCCTTTTTATGCCAGCAAGAAGTCAAGGCTAAATCGCCTACACCGGCTGCGGCTAGAATTTGAATTATTGTCGCCAAACGTACTGACCGAGGAGTTTTTCGAGCACTTTCTTTCGGCAAGAAAGTATCGACAACAACGCCTGCAAGAATACAGCCTTCCGCTTAATACCCAGACTTACGACAACGTGTATTTCAACGAGCGTGTGCAAACTTGGAACGGTCGCCTAATCACCTCCTGTCAAGCGCCTACGATCGCTTCCCATTCTCCTCTCTGCGAGACGCGTGCTGTCCAAATTGGTTTTTCTGCGGCCCGTAGTCTACGCTTTTACAATCGGCTACATCGCCATTACATTTCGCAAGAAAGTCCAGCTGCGGCTCAAGTCTACACGACTGATGGCACAACAGCGTCAAATCGAGCGAGTGATTTGGTCCGAGATGGGGCGGGTTACGCTTATGGAAAATCACGAAAGCTACTGAAGAAGCTCAACCAATTGCTCCTGAACCGGACGCGATTTGAAGCTTCCACTTTCTCAGCGACTGACCGCATCCTGAACACCGACCTGGCGAGACAAAGTTTGAACGCCTTGAAATCGTCCGGAATCGTGCAAGAGCCGGTCGAATACTCGAACATCTCACCGAGATTCCGAGAGTTTTTCTTCGCAATGGGCTGGCTGCTTGCCCGATCATCCGCTTTGAAAATTGAGGCACCGACCCGCAAACGATGACCAAGCGGTCATATCTCTTATCAACCCCAGGCGATGATTGGACTAAAGATACATGCCGACGAATCCACCCGCATCATCGCTTTCCTGCTGAATACGATCAATTCGTTCTTTGGCAAGTTGTAAGTCGCCGGCTTTGATATACCTATCGAACTCCACAGCAACCGACCGGGAAACCGTGTCGCAGAACCATCGCACGACCGACTCCGTCAACCAATCGCACGTCTCACCCAACAGTTCGACTTGCAGATCACAATTTCTGGAATGGCAATCATCCCGATCCGTGAGCACGGTGCCTTCGAATTGAAACTCGATCGCACCTCGTTGATCATCATTAAGTAGGTGATAGACGCATCGTGCATTATGCAGGTAATAACTATTGTGCGACCCATGCTGCTCAATCGCTGCTTTAATGCGATCGCAGAATGCCCGATACTTGGGCGACGCGTCCATCGGAACATCGAACCGAGAAATCGTACGTAGCGGCAAACAGTCGAAGGAAATTTCCACCCATTGGTTCATGGCGGCTGACCTCGCGAGAAACGAACCTGCGAGCGCGCGACAGATGCACTCGTCTACTCACAACGTTACTTCGGAACGCCGACTAATTCCAGCCCAGAGTGAGCCATCCATCGGCAGAGGAGACGTAATCGAGCTTCAAATCTTCGAGTTCTCGCAAACGTTCGGGCAGTTTCAGTCCCTCTCCATCGATTTGCGATTTGAATAAACCCTCGAACTTCTTCGTCATAAACGTCTTATTTCGCAACTCCAGTAAACTCAACCGCTGGCCCTCTTTGCCTGGATAGGTGACATTAATGTCACCATCTCGAACGAGCCGCGCTTTGCCATTTTCCGACGTGAGTTTGTAAGTTGCTGCCACCTGCATATTCTTTCGCACAACTTGATCGCCACGAGTAAACCGGCGGCCACGGATCGCAATTGTGACTCTTCCGTCGTCGAACGTAATTTTCATCGGTTGCAGACGGTCAAAAGTGATCGACCATGGGTCATCATCTTCGTTGATGAGCAACTCGTCGGGAACCTCCCCAGTCACCTCTTTCACTAAATCTTGAGCCCGTTCGTCGGTCATTAAGAATCCACCAACCGCATTGACGGCCGAATTCAGAAACAGTGATTCGTGAACCTGAACGACAACACTGTGCTCAGGCGTTTGAGGTGGGACGTTGCTAGCCGACAACTGGACCTGTTGCCCTTGTAGAGCACGCAGATTTAGCCGATTCTTCGTTGTCCAAAGTCGCACCCAGCGGGGATAAATGTTTCGTCGTCGCAAGGGCTGTCGCAAATCAGTATTCAATCGTTGATTACTCTTCGCAATCAAATCAGCCGCTTGCTCATCCATCATGCCAGCGACACGACGTTCGGCCAGCCCCGAGGAGATTCGTTCCGCTTGACCTTGTTGCTTCCGCGCCTGTTTCCATGCAATCTTCTCGATCAGTTTCGAACCGAAGTCACGATCAGCCCGAATGCTATAAATCTGTGAATCCGTCGAGCAACTGACCGTAGCGGGCTCGCCAACGACTCCTTCGGCATCGACCATCAGCAGCTTACGTCCCAAAATTTGGGTTTTGCCGAGGCTGTAAATTCTTACCGGTTTCCGCCGCCCCACCGTATCGGAGTCCGAAACGCCCGTCAGCACCACTTCGATGGCTGCTTTGTTCTTGTAAGGAATAAGCTGAGCCGACAAATTGCCAACCGTATGTGCAACCCCGCGGATACGCGTACCGAGAATCCTCTCGTTCAACGAGGTATTCTGATCGATCTTTTCCGCCAATCCCTTGGCTACCGTTTTCGCCGAGGCGGAGAAATAGAAATTCGCTTTTCCATATCGATTGCGAACTTCTGAAACAATCTCCGGAGTTTGCCCTAGCTGTTCAAGCCAAACTAATCGGGTCGCAATTTGGGAAGGCGAAAGTCGCGGGTCCGCAAGCTCAGCCGATAGGGCTTGCAATTGGTCGGCAAATCGCTTCTGAATCGCCGGATCAGACTTGGCCATCAACAATCGTCGATACTCAAGCAGGGTATCACGCAACTTGACAAACTCTCGTAATTCAAGACCAGGTTGGCCGCTATACAGTTTCGCGACCACACTTCCAAGCGATTCCGCGTTGGGTGACGTGTCGCTTTGAAGCTGACCTTGCATCGAATCCCACAACAGAAAGTCTTGCCACGCCTGGGCATTAGCTGATGTCCCATGGGACAACATTTTTTGCAGCTCTCCAGCAGCCTTGTTAGCTCCTAAGCGAGCCGCTTCGACACGCTGCTCTGAGATGGGTGCGAACTGAGTTGAATAATCTCCCACCCAGTCAGCAATCGCCTGATCTGTCGTGGTAGCATTTAACCACTCTCGAACTGCGTTCCTCACAGCTACAAAGGCGGGTGAATCGATGCCTGACACCGGCTGGCGAAAACGACTCAACACCGACATGATTTTTGCCGGCTTCGCCTTGTCACCCTGGTCGAGCAATTGGGTTAATTCGTCAACGTGCAAGAAACGCCGCCAGGCGTCGGCGTTGTCACCGACACCAAGCCATTGGTTCATCGTGTCGGTCGCCTCTCTCACTCTGTCGACAGACGAGTCAGCCCGTACTGCCTGCGAAGGGCTGATCGAAAGAGAGACCAGCAACAAAACGAAGATCCCAAGCGAACGCATCTAGAAACTCCTTCGCTGAACCTGAAACCCCAATTCAAAACCACCCACAATCATGAATCGGGTTCAGTTGGTTCCATCCCGCCGAATGCATTCCGACCGGGCTTGAAATTCGATGACAAGCATCTTAAACGGCAACGGCCGCAAAGACAACCTAGATTACGCAAACCAACCATCGCTTTCAATCGATACCCTCTACTCGTTGCCAGTATTTAACCAAGACACACTAACTTAGCCCACGTGATCGCCGATTCCCCTCTGGCACCTTAACCGCCACCGTCTGGCAGAGAAGTTGCCTGACTCAATCGATATGTCCCATACGGACGGCCCAGTTGTTTGATTTTTTCAACATTTGGCGTTGCAAAAAGACCACCTTACCCATCCTGACAAGGTACGTTTTTCATGGCCCAACCGAGGCATGCCAAGTTGCTTGGATGCCACCGTAAAAACGTAAGGAGACAATCTCGTGTGGTGTCGGAACCAACAGACGCGAATCTTGTTGTTGGCATGCGTCTGCATGCTTGCAAACGGATGCGCGTCGATCAGGCTTCCGGCGATTGATCCCTCTGGCGAACGAATCTTACTGCCCGCCCCGAACTACACGACGCTCAATCGCAATCATTCGTCCGATTACATTCGTCCAAGTCGCGAATTGTGTCCTGATGGGCCCGTCTTCAAACAACCCCCGACCTCGGATTGCGTCCTGCCGCCAATCATTCCGAATACAGCTCCAAAGTCGCCTGCCGTCACTCTGGTTTCCGAAAATGGGCCAACCTTGCCGCGGATCCTCGTGCCGGGAGGCTGCGAAACCAGCAAGCACGAAATCTACGACAGTTATCCAAAACGAGATGGTGAGACCGACAACAAATCCAATGTCACGCTTTCACCTCGTCGACACATTGCAACGGTAGGAACCGAGGTGGTTCTCATTGGTGGTGTTTGTGGTAAAGACGGCTACTACCGCACCCATGAAGCAATGGAATGGGGACTAACGCAAGGCAGCGTCGGCCAATTCATTGATCCGGGTAAACCGGCCGTTGGCTGGAAACGCCGTCGCGGGCATCTGGCATCGCTGGCAGCAGGGCCGCGAGCTAAGTTGCTGTCGAACAACTACGCCCTAGCGAGAACTTCGAAACGCGTTCAAGTGCTGACTCGCGGCACGGCGAAACCAAGTGACGATATTTTCGTTCTACAAGGCCAAACTTGGATCGGGGTGACATCGGCCACCGAAGGCGAGACTTACGTCACGCTCGTCGCCCCTGCCATCGACGGTTGGGAACAACGCCAGGAAATGGCCGTTGTCCATTGGATTGACGGACAATGGACGTTACCCGTTTCGGTGGCTTCACGTTCTGTCGAACCGATTACTTTGACAACGCGGATCAACCGCAAATTGACGGCAAGTCCGGTGGCAGGTTGGATTGTGCGTTACGAGATCGTTGAGGGCGCAGCCGTTTTCGACGGCGGTGCAACCATGGTCGAAGTACGAACGAATGACATGGGCACAGCTCCCGTGCGCGTCAGCCCTGCTTCCTTGCGAGGTGGCGCTGCAAAAGTGAAGGCAACAATCATTCGACCGGCCGGCATGGGAAGCGGAACTCCAGATCGGCTCGTAGTGGGAGAAGGCATCGTAGACGTCTCATGGAGTACCGCGATGCTGGAAGTGCAAATGACAGGCCCTGAGTCAATGGAAGTGAATGACACGGCCGTCTATCGAGTCAACGTCACGAACACAGGAACAATGCTTGCCGACAGCGCGTTGGTTCGCGTAATGGTCCCACCGGGTGTCGATCTTGTTTCCAGCCTCCCTGCGGCATCGACTTTTGGAAGTCGCCTCGACTGGAGTCTGGGCCAAATGCCACCAGGTGAAAGTCGTACGATCGAAGTCACCTATCGAGCAACTCAAGCGGGAGTCATTCGCCACTGTGCGTCTGCACAACCTGCCGGTGGAACCTCGGTCGAAAGCTGCGTCACGACAATCGTGACCGCTGATTCTCTCTTCATCGAAATGGTAGGGCCTAACCCCGAGATTCCGCTCGAAGTGGGACAGAACGTCCAATACCAGGTCACGATCACCAATCGGGGCAATCAACGATTGACCGACGTTGTGTTGAGTGATCGCTTCGACCCGGGCCTACGACATAGTGAAGGGACAAGCCCGATCGAACGCCCCCTTGAGCCTCTGGACCCTGGTCAATCGCATCAAATCGGCCTGAACTTCCAAGTGATTTCACCCGGTCGGCACTGCCACACACTCGAAGCGACTGCATCCGGTACCAAGCCAGCTCGGACGAGCGCCTGCATCACGGCTGAACTGCCACCACAGGTTCAACCGGGTGCTTTGACCTTGAAAAAAACGGGACCTGCACAGGCCATCGTTGGGCAGCAGGTCAACTTCCTGATTACCGTGCAAAACACCGGACAAAGTCCAGTCACAAACATTCAAATCGTGGATCAATTCGACCCCGAGCTACGCCCCACCGCGACAAATCCCCAGGCAGTGAACTCGAGCCAAAACCAAGTAATCTGGTACTTATCACGATTGGAACCGGGCGAACAGAAGACGTTCCAAACCACCTGCCAGGTGTTATTTGATTCCCAACGTTCCTGCAGTCGCGTCACGGTCCGCGCTGCGGACGGCATCGAAATCACCGACGAAGCTTGCTTGCTTATTTCCGGCCAGCCAGTTGGAGGTAATCCGAATCCACTGCCAGGCGTCGCGCCGCCCGCCAACGCTCAACCCGCCACGCCTCCAACCGGCCCCGCAGGTAACATTTCGAATGGCGGTCTCCAGGTTTCCATCGACGATCGAGGAGAACAATTCAAGGTAGGCGGCCAGATCGAATACCTGATTGTGGTTCGCAACAACAGCCAATCACCTGATAGCAACGTTATTCTCACGGTGAAGCTACCACCTCAATTGCGATTGAAGAACTACTCTGGTCCGGTCACAGCGGAAACCCACAGCGCTGACTGGCGAACCATCGTTATGGCTCCCCTGAAAACCCTCCGTGTCGGAGAAACGGTCCAGTTTGAAGTGATCGCAACCGTTGAGCAATCGGGCAACATTTCGACTCGTACGGAGCTTAGCAGCCTGCGGATGCTGCAGCCCGTTGTGCAAGAAGCGCGGTCAGTGGCAGTTCAATGACTTCTCGGATAAGCTGTGAGTCATCATCTCTTCAAGCGATTCGGTCACATCACCAAAACGGGGCGTTTTCAGTTCGAGTCGTTGTAACGTGAATAAATGCAAACGGGACAAACTCGTTTCCCGGTCGAATTCAAGCTATCGGCTCCGAATGACAATCGATCATCAAACGCATATATCCCTGGTGATCAACCGGGATGCCCGCCAGTGGGCGAACCAACCGCTTGATGAATGAACGGTTCTGTTTCGCGCGCTTCCTGTTTTGAGCAAATTCGATCCATTTTCCGACACTCTGCACTGCCTCGAGATACTCATCAAGATTGCAAGTGTCAGCTGGCCTCAGGCGTCGCATAAGTTAGGCGAGCATCTGAAAGTACTTGATCAAGCCCCAATTTATCGGAGACACCACGCGTTCCGCGGCGAAACATCCGATCGAAGATCGATACGTGGCTCCCCATTTCGCGGCATCCGCCCCCTCTGGGAACTCCACGAAATCGCGTCGCGAGAGTTCCAGCAAGGGCAACAGAGTCTCGCGTCCTAACACGGCCGCGGCCTGTTGATCAACGAAAATTACCCCCGCGTCGATTTTGCGATTTCGGCTTTCTCAATCTGCGGCTGAAGATCAACAATCTGGTTGACCGTCGCTCGCAGTTACACACCGGCTTTTTCTCGCTCATTATTAGAATCTGGATCAATGATTTGGTCGCCCATTGATTGAGCTGGTATTCCAACGGGTCAATTTCCAGAAAAGATCATGCGGCTTTCGCTCCTGCTTCCTCCCGGAGATGACGATATTCGCGGAAGACCTCTCTGGACTCCTGCAGAATTCTCCAGCTTCCTCGGGCTGACTCGATAGGAGTTCATCCTGAGCAAATAAAGCAGTGGAAAAAACGAGGATCAGGACAGAAACAAAGAAAACGAAGTTCCGCATCAGATTTCCCATGACTCGATCCAAATCATTCAGTTTGCGATCGAGCGGTCTGTTGTGGTGCCGGCCAACTGCTATAGTTTCGTAATGGAATTATGCTTTTTAGTCGACGCTTCCAATGTCAAACGATGTTCAAACAGTCATCAAAACCTACCTTGCTCGCCTGCCTAGGTTTCATTATTGACACTCTGAAAACATTTTCCGTGCGAATGCTGAGCCACCTTCCGCACGTATCGTGAGCTAACTACTAAGCATCGTTCCAAGTGCGTGACGAGGCTGTCCGCCGATCTCGCTCCTGCATTTCAATCACAGTTAAAACAAAAATAGAGTTAGACGCTGCCGCATGCTGCTTACCCTAAAAGTAAATGTCGTTCCAACTTTGATTTGGCAAGGTAAAGACCGGTGTTGCGATTTTCGCGAAGAACTTGTTCGAGCAGGAAAACCGTAAATGCCCCGCTTTGTCCTATTACGGCATGAATTGCCGAATGCTTACGATGCGCCTCGTGACTCTCACTGGGATTTGATGTTAGAAGACGGAGCAACGCTACAAACTTGGGCAATCTGCCAGATTCCAGACGTTGGCTGTTGGGTGGAGGCACTCTCTTTGCCTCCTCATCGAACGGAATATCTCGACTATGAAGGTCCCGTTTCTAATAACCGTGGAGAGGTTACCCAATGGGATCACGGTGATTTCGATTGGCTGGAGAAAAACGAAACAAGAGTCACCATTCGACTGCGAGGAAAGCGCATTCAGGGCGAGGCGATTCTAGAGCAACTGTCAGCCGATCATGGCTGGCGGTTCATGATCGCTTCAACTTGAGTGGCCAACGATCCGAATTTGAGAGCGTGATCACGATATTGCGACACGTCAACTGATTCGTCGGCCTTGCCTGAAATGTAGAACTTTCCGTCTTCCACACGTATTCGTTCAATCACGATACCCGACTCAAGTTCCGGACGATCAGTGGGAACACGAAGTAGTGCAACCGGGTCACCTTTCGACTGAGACCATTGCAGCGGCAAGTGAGCCTCGATCGCGGCGGCAGAGACCTTGTCCAAGAGTCCCTTTAGTGGAACCGGCACGCTCCCAGCCCGCACATACGCCACTCGAATCGCCACTTCATTGGGTTCTTTTGTGAGATAGGGTTCCAATGCCATCGACAACACAGTGTCGACTTGCGGTGTTTTCAGTTGGCAAGCAATGTGGGTTTCACCATCCAGGAAGTTCACGCGAGGTTGACACACTTCGGGCGGTAACAAGTCGGGAAACTTTTCTTCCAAATCAGTCGCGAGCCAACCGTTTACCTGTTCCGCAGTCACGACCAACTCCCATGTCTTCCCCTGTTCCAATTCATTGTGAAGTTCGAGCACCTGTTGCTCGAGTTCGTCTCCAGCTTGATCGGCCGATACAGCATCAAATTTCAAGGCTACCGTGTAGAATTCCGGCACGGATTTCGTGGCGAGATAGAGCCCAACTCCCGCCAGACTCGCAACGACGACGAGCAGAACAAAGCCAAGCAACAACCGCCGCAAGATCCGCATCGCAGATGTCCTCACAAAAACGTTCTAAGCAGCGCCCTTTTTACAGATTCCACGATCGGCACTTCACCATCAGACCGAGTCAGCATGCGTCCGCTTCATCTCAGTCCAGTCGTGGGCCAATTGAATCAGGCTAGAGTAGTACGTGGCCCGGAGGATAGTAGTTCGACCAAGGTAGACCGTCAATTAGAATCAGCCGATTAACGCTCTCACGCACCGACATCCAATCCGAGACAAGTCGTCGAAAGTGACTGAAGCTGAAAGAGTTAGGCAAGAGGAGCGATGAGTGTTTGCTTTTTTTCCCACCTGGACCGGGAATCAGACAATTTCGAAAGTTCCCGGCTAACTTTGCATGCTGATCTTTGCCAGCATGCGGGCGACAGCAGCCGAATTTCCAATCGGCCTCCGCCAGTCGCAATGAATTTTGTTCGTTTTTCAATTCGGAGATCGCGCATCATTTGAAACGCAACAGCGCGTACTTCTTTTTACCAGATCGCAACACGATTGTTGTTTCGCTTGCCAAATCTTGCTCTGTCAATAAGCGATCGAGATCCGACTGGCGATGATTGTTCAGGTATGCACCACCTTGTTTGACTGTACGGCGCGCTTCGCTCTTACTTTTCGCCAGGCCGGATTCAACCATTGCGTCGACCAATGAGATTCCCTCAGCACTCAAGCGTTCACGCCCCAAGCCACAGCTCGGCACGTCAGCAAAAATCTGTGCCAGTTGCTCATCACTTAGTTGACTGATTTCGGCACCGAAGAGCACGTCTTTCGCACGGATCGCAATTTCCAGGCCGGAATCCCCATGAACCAACTTGGTCAGTTCTTCAGCGAGTCGAATTTGGCTTTCACGTTTTTGCGGTTCAGAATCACGAGCCTGGTCGAGACCCTCGATTTCTTCTTGACTGAGGTCCGTCAAAAATCGCAAGCACTTCCCAGCATCATCATCGGCCACGTTGTACCAGTATTGATAAAACTCATACGGGCTGGTTCGATCGGGCGACAACCAAATCGTGCCGGATTCTGTCTTACCCATCTTGGAACCGTCACTCTTCGTCAAGAGCGGACAGGTGATGCCATAAAGTTGAACACTCCGCATACGACGACCGAGATCGATACCCGCTGTGATATTGCCCCATTGATCACTACCACCGACTTGCAACTGACAATCGAGCTGATCGTGGAGGTGAACAAAATCATAGGCTTGTAGGAGCATGTAGCTGAACTCTGTGTAACTTAACCCGCTCTCTGAACGTTCGAGTCGTCCTTTGACAGAATCCTTATTCATCATCACGTTGACGGGAAAATTCTTGCCGATGTCGCGAAGGAATTCGAGATACGAAAAGGACTTCATCCAATCGAAGTTATTGATCAGAACGGCAGAAGATTCTCCACAATCAAAATCGAGAAATGATTGCATCTGCTTTCTGAGACCGGCAACATTGTGCTCTAGCTGATCGACCGAGAGTAAGTTTCGTTCTTGACTTTTTCCGCTTGGATCACCAATCATCCCAGTCGCACCACCCACCAAGGCGATCGGGCGATGTCCAGCTCGCTGAAAACGGCGTAAATAAAGCAGTGGCATCAAACTACCAACATGCAGACTATCTGCCGTGGGATCAAAACCAACATAGACAGTCCGACAACCTTCACTCAACCATTGGGGGAGAAAGGCTTCATCTGTACATTGATGAATCAAGCCGCGCCAGGACAACTCTTGATAAATATCGAACATAAATAGACAATTCCCTTTGGAACCAGCAGTTTCAATCGATGTGGCGAACACAAAACAGCACGGCTTGTCGCTGGCTCGCCGCCAACTCATAAACCGCTCGCACCGACTCAAAGATGGGTGTGAGCATATCGATTTGTGCGTCTTGCACCGAACGATCGTCCGTTGCTGACTGCGCTTGTTTCAGGCGATCCTGCAGCTCTTCGAGAGTTAATTCCTGAAGCGCTTCGAAAATATGCGGAACCATATCAGGGCGTACAAGGATGACACTCATCTCATCTCCCTGATACATCGGACGCCCCCCCAAAATGCACTGTCTGAGTGGCAAGTCGCCGCCATCCGCATCGATTGAACCGCCCGTAAAGATTCGATGCAACGTGGACCATTGGCCCTTCAAATCCGCTCGGCATTGACTATCCGTCTGAGCCAGAATTTCAGCCAGCGCCGTTGCCAGCTGTTCATCTTGACGGGAAGAAAAGACACTTTTGGCCTCGTCCCGTCCAAGTGCAAGGAGGAGCCCACGGTGGAGTTGTGATGGAACGGATTCAGACATGATTCAGAGAGCAAAGATGGAGGAAGCGACAAGACCAGCGATAAGCTTAAACAAGATCGTAGATATCGACGACACCAAATGGCTTCCATTTGCCATTCTTTGGCTTGGGCTGTTTGTCACTCCCACAGGTAAAAAGGCTGTTTCCGGCCTGATTAAAACAAGCCCCAGTCATTCGATATCCGGTATTTAGGCTATCAAGTCGATTTCCATCTTGGAGCGAGAACAAGGCCGCATTCCACTTACCGCCCCGAAGCCGCCCCCCCATGATGAACAGTTTTCCCGCTGGGTGAATGGCGAGGGTTTCCATTAACCCTTCGCCACTCTGGCCGTCGTGAGTCTGATCAACCAGTTTCGGTGTTGATTCCTGCCAGGAAAATCGTTGCCACAGCTGTCGCCCATTGCCGGCCATCGGATCACGCATGGGCCCCATACCGGCCAGCAACAAATGCTGGCTATCGGGTGAAAAGGCCAAGGCATAGATCCCACCGATGTAGCAATGACTCTTAATGATGCCCCAACTGGTAAAGGCATCCGTCGTCCAATTGGCCAGCAAGTCACCACTCTCAACATCCCAGACTCGTACTTCACCCATCAGATTGCCAGCTGCCACATAGCGGCTATCAGAGCTGAACGCGACTGATTGAACAGGTGGGGTGTGCGACCATTGTTGACACAACTGCCCATTTTTGACATCGAACAGCTTTACCGATGGTTCCTTTTCAGCGCGCGGCTCATACTTTTCACCACCGGCCAAATACTGACCGGTTGATGAAGCTGCATATTTTCCGTTGGGCGATAAAACCATTTGCCAAGACCAAAAGCGGTGGGCTTGGATCCGCCGAAAAACCGATTGGCGATTCGTGTCATACCATTGCAAGACACCATCGTACCCCGCCGACATCAGCGTGGTCTGATCAGGCAGACTGGCCACACTTGCCGCGTAGCTTTGGTGTTCGTAAAGCCGACGATGCGTACCATCATTCGGAAATAATTCGTAGACGCCGTCCATACAGGCCGCGAAGATACGATCTTCACTGTAAGACAAGCCAATCCCCAACACACCAGTCGGTAAAGGATATGATTTTTTCTTTTTAGTCTTCACAAGAGGATTTGCTTCGGTACCTTGTGGTTGCTCAGTCATAACAATCTCCCCCAAAGACTCAGCTCAGAATCTCGTGGATGGGTTCGGCTTCGTTTTCAACTCGGTGGAACGTCGGCAATCCCGGCAACTGATATTCCTGATAGGGATCCAAACCCAACGCCTTGAAAATCGTCGCAAACAGCCGGCGTTGATCGACCGGGTCGCGAGCGACGTCCACACCGTCTTTGTCCGTCGCTCCAAAGACCACCCCAGGTCTGATCCCGCAACCAGCCATCGCAAGACTCCAGGCATTGGGATAGTGATCGCGTCCTCGGCTTTCGTTCAACCAGGGAGTTCGCCCAAATTCCCCCATCGCAATTACGAGTGTATCCTCGAGCATGCCACGCTCTTCGAGGTCATTCACGAGATGAAACAAGACCTGGTCCAATTCCGGCACCAAAAGCTGATGAATTTCATGGTTCATCACATGGCAGTCCCAGGGCATACCATTGGACACCATGACGAAAGGGGCACCATTCTCAACAAGATGACGAGCCAATAACGTATGCCGCCCGAATGTACCTGGTCCATATTTTTCGAGTTCAGTCTTAGGTAAGCGTTCCATATCGAATAATGACGCGCAGCTCATCATGCCGTTGACTCGCTCAAAAGCTGCGTTGTGGGAATCAGCCGCTGCGCTGCGTGAATCATTCGCAAATTTCTTGCTGAAAAATTGCCGCAAAGCCTCTCGATCAGCATGATCAACTTCTGACAATTCCTCGGGGCGAAGAACGTTTTCCAATTGATACTGTCCACCCACTCGAACCGGCCCATACTCAGCACCCAACCAGCCAGCCCAATTACCCGCCTTGAAACGCTTATATTCGTTTCCCTCCGGACAGGGATCCAATAGCACAAAACTTGGAATTGGACTGTCGAGCTGTTGTAACGATTGCCCGAGCACAGCGCCCAAGGTCGGTCGAACAAACGGTGGCCTAGGGCCGTCCCCTCGATTCAGCAGATCAATCGCCTGAAAGTGTTCGGATTGATCGGTCTTCATGGATCGAACAATCGCCAGCTTATCTGCCATCGTCGAACATTTGGGCATGAGTGAACTAAAACGGATGCCTGGCAGATTTGTGGGAATACTCCCAAATGGACCGCTTGTGGGGCGGCCTGGCTTGGGGTCCCAAGTTTCAAACTGACTGGGGGCACCGCACAACCAAAGTAAAATGCAACGTTTTTCTTGCCGCTTCACTTCTTCGGCGAGAGTGGGCACGGAAAACAAGCCGGAAAAGCTGCCGACAGAGGCAGCACCGGCCGCGACGCTGCCTTGCAAGAAAAGGCGCCGATGCAATTCATGATCTGGACTTCCACAATTCGATCGTTTCATCTCAGCTACGCTTTCGCTGATCTCATCTAATGATTGATCCGAAACTCGGCACTACCAATCATCGCCCATAACAGTTGACGAATCGCGGCGGGAGTTCCATTTCGTTGCTCAAGATAACCCGTTGCGGCCATCATTTCTTCGGCGTCAGGTTGACGCCCAAAAAGCTTCCAAAAAGCAAATTCTACCTGCGTTTTCGCATCGGTCATTTCCTGAAGAGCATCAATTGTCCTGGCTTGCTCCGAAGCAAATAAGCCGTTCATGGCAGGATTGTTTGTCATCAATAACGCCTGAGTTAAAGTGGCCGTCCACTCTTCAGGGAAAACATGAGGAAAGTCGCTACGAAACTGGTTCATGAGCGACTGATTCGTGCAAGCTTGATCGGTCAACGCCAAATAGATCGAATTCAGGTAGCTTTCGGCCGTTAATGGTTTGGCCAGCCCATAGGTAAAGTCGGCGGGCAAAGCTTGAGGCGAAGGAGGGATCGAATTCAACTGATAGCAGCGAGAATTAACGATGCTTCGAATTAAGCGTTTGACATCAAAACCATGCTGGCGAAAGTCTTCGGATAGCCATTCAAGTAATTCCGGATGCGAAGGCGGGTTCGTGGAATCCATTCGATCAACAGGGTGCACAATTCCACGCCCGATGAGCATGGCCCAAATCCGATTGACGAATGCTTTGGCCACCAGCGGATGTGCCGACAAGATCTCATCAGCAAACAGTTGCCGACGTGAAAACCGCGGAACACGTGGCTCGTCCATCCGAGATTCCGCTTCGGCGCCCCGATAGTTGTCATCCGAGTCTTTTTGCTCTGCACCCTCTTCGGGTTGGGCCTCTTCGATCGTGGCGCTGGCAAAGTAAGTCAAAGAAGCGTCAAAAGCGTCACCGCCCAAATCCGTAAACTTCTGAAAGCCCCCCACGGCCGATTCGACAACACGAGGCCCGGCCTTGGTGTTTTGATTTTTCCCTCGATTGAAGAATGCCACGAGCCCCCAATAATGCCGCTGTTCAATCTCAGCGGCCAAGGGATGGTCATGACACTGCGCGCATTCGATCCGAATGCCAAACAGATTCGGAGATACCGCTTCAGCGATTTCCTGATAGTTGTTTTTCCGTTCGTACAGAAACCAGCCAGCTCGAACATCCGTGTCATCACTAACGCGGGCCAGCACCATCTCACGCGCCATACGGTCCCAAGGACGATTTGTCGCAAACGAGTTTTCCAGATAATCACGCCAACCGTGTTGTTGACGCTCCTGCAAAGATCGGTCACCACGTCGACCTAAGAGGACAACATCGAAGACATCTGCTAAGTGCGAGGCATAAAGCTCGCTGGCAATTAGCCGATCAACCAACTGACGACGCTTATCCGAATTCGTGTCAGCACAAAATCCATTGAGTTGCTCGACGGTCGGTATTCGACCTGTTAGATCCAAATAAACTCGGCGTGCAAAAGTTGCATCATCACACCGTTCGGCCACGGTCACAGCTTTATCTCGCCATCGACTGCTGACAAACAGATCAATCGCCAAGGTTGGATCAACGCCAGATGGAAGAATTAAGCGAGATGTTTCAATCTCTGCCGGGTCGCCGGTTGCTTGACTTGCTTTGGATGAGGCTTCGCTCTGAGGCTTATCGGAAACAACATGAGCTTTATTCGGCGGAAGCGCCGCGACCCACGTCTCAAGCTGTGCAATCTGATCGGCTGACAGTTGTTTGTTACCAGGCGGCATATGGGGCTTCGCGCCAGGGCGGACCAACTGCAACAGACGACTCTCGCCGACGTTACCAGGAATCAGTGCCGGCCCCCGTTTCCCGCCCTGCAGCATGCTTTCTAACGTCCGCAAATCCAAACGACCGGAAGTCTTTTTTTCACCGTGACACTTCAAACACTGTTCTTGAAGAATCGTCGCGACCGCAGGATTGCTTAGCTCGGACGCTGACAAACCAGAGGTGAGGATCGTCAAACAGAAAAGCAACAACAGGCCACTTCGAAACGAATGAGTGCGCATGCTTCTCACAACAAATGATCTTTTCGGAGAGGGAAGGAATCTAACGGTGGGATGCCCTATAGTTTCGTCGAAACTACGGCCAGCGCCAAGCGAAAGCGGGACAAAACGACATCCGCAAAGCAATCTGCCCACCACAGCAAGCGTGAAGAAAGTTATAAATTCCAAACAGATTCACGAAATTCCCGGCAGAATTGACTAGAACGAGTCAACTCAACAATCCAGCACCGTGTTGTTGTTCGCAGGCAGTGATGATCGCCTGACGAATCTCGTCAGCCTGCTCGCCCGTCATGGTTTGATCTGCGGATCGCAAACGCACCGACAAGAGCAAACGCTTCCGACCCACACCGTCCCTCTCGGGATCTCGATAGGTTTCCTGATAGTCGATCCGTTCAAGACATTCTCCAGCCGCTTGGCGGACGGATTCTGAGAGTGCCGCCCAACTAATCGCCTCGTCAACGATGAAATTGAAATCATGACTGATGGCGGGATAAGGACTCAAGCGACTGAACTGAGGCACGAGACGAGCCGCTGCCTGTAAAAGATCAAACTTCAGTTCGGCAATCGTCGTGGGGTTACGTAACGAAGCGGCTTTGGCTGCTTTATCCCCAACCAAACCCAGGTAACCCAGCACATCACCATCAAGCAGCAATTGGCAGCTTTGTCCGGCATCAAAGAAATCCTCGTTGGCCGCCGCAACTTCCAGCTTGGCGTCGATATGCAAGGCGGCGAGCAACGTTTCAATAACTCCCTTCACGGCCGCAAACTCGCGACCACTGGTTAGCGACAACATCACCGGCTCGTCGGGCAGTTGGCCAGGACGAGGCAGGTAAATCTTGGCCGTTTCGAACAGCTCAATTCTTTCGTTGGCCAGAGACTCGTTGACCTTACGTGCCTCAAGCAAGCTAGGGATCAAGCTACGTCGCAAGCAGTTGGCACCGCGCAACATGGGAGTACTGGACCGAATCGGTTCGATCGAGCTCCAAGGACTGAACGCGCCCGAGTGTTTTTCGTCGACAACGCTAGCCGTCATGGCTTCACTGAAGCCGGAAGCCAGCAAGACTTGTCGGACAGTCTGCTTCACACGATCAACCTCCCGTCGATGCGAAGGGGCCATCGGCACACCTACGTCCTCGGGAATTTCATCGTAGCCATGAATCCGCGCGACCTCTTCAATCAAATCGATTTCCCGGGTCAAATCGCGTCTCCAAGTTGGCGATTGGAACGATGCTGACTCGTCGTCGCTTTGCAAATGTTCAAGTCCCAAGCGTTCGAGGATTTCGATGACCCGAGACGCTTCCAACTGGATACCAAGGATTCGTTTTAATTGAGAAAAGCGAAAGACGACAGGCGTCACGGCAGCCGACTCGTTCGGCTGCACGTCGATGACCCCGTCCACCAGTTCGCCTCCGGCCAGATCGAGAATCATTTCACATGCACGCAAACTGGCCCATTCAATCCCAACCGGATCCACTCCTCGTTCGAAGCGATAGGAAGAGGGGCTGTGGAGTCGCAAAGCTCTGGCTGTCGAGCGAATCGCCAGAGACGCAAAGTCGGCCGACTCGATCAACAAGTCGGTCGTTTGCAAGCTAACTTCGGTATCAGCTCCACCCATAACGCCAGCCAAGGCAACCGGTCGGGTTTGATCCGCAATCACGCACATGCCGGGACGCAGCGCGTAGTTCCGGTGGTCGATTGCCACAAAAGGCTCATCTTTTTTAGCGTCCCGAACAATAATTTTTCCTCCATCCAGCTTGGCAAAATCGAAGGCATGCAAAGGCTGTCCAGATTCCATCATCACATAGTTTGTGATGTCGACCACATTGCAGATCGACGCTAAACCAAGCGTCTCTAATCGCTTGATCATCCAGTCGGGGCTGGGCCCCACTTTGATGCCACGAATGAGTCGGGCCGTATAGCGTGGACACAACTCAGGCGCGTCAATCGTGACACGGGTCAAATCGCTGATCGACGTCCCAGAGGACTTCGGCGAAGGTTGAGGGATTTTCAAAGGCTGATCCCACAGCACAGCTATTTCACGTGCGACACCGATGTGTCCCAGACAGTCAGGGCGGTTGCTGGTGACCTCCAAGTCGATCGCAAAATCATCACCAACAGGCTCCGTCGACTCGTGGTTCAATCCCGCCATCGCCAAGCGTTGCTCAGCTTCAGAAAGCGGCATTCCCAGATCGACATAGTCTTTCAACCAATTCCAGGAAACGATCATCGTTTAACAATCCGAGCGGCTATTGCCGCAATGAGAGTGGTTTCTTGTCCTTGCCATTCCAGATTCAAAACTGCTGAAGGAACCGCACATCGTTCTTGTAGAACTCTCGGATATCCGTAATCCCATGCCGTCGCATGCAAAGGCGCTCGACACCCAATCCGAACGCAAAGCCTGTGACTTCATCCGGATCATAGCCCACCGCTTTCAACACGTTCGGATCGACCATGCCGGCACCTCCGAATTCGATCCAATTGTCATTCCAACTAAAGTCAGCTTCGACACTTGGCTCCGTAAACGGAAAAAACGATGGACGGAAACGAATGTGCACCTCGGACCCGAGGTAACTTGTCGCAAACAGCCGCAACACACTTTTCAGATCGGCCATCGTCACCTGCTTGTCGATCAACAAACCCTCCATCTGGTGAAACATTGGGTAGTGCGTCGCATCGGCCGTATCGGGCCGATAGACACGGCCCAACGAAATAATGCGAATCGGCGGCGGAGTCTTCGACATCACTCGAATTTGAACCGTACTGGTCTGACTGCGAAGCAACAACACATCGTGGTCAGAATTCGAATCGGCTGAATTCTGCTGAGCCGTCGAGAGGTAGAAATTATCGAGCGGATCACGAGCCGGATGTTCACGAGGGATATTCAACGCTTCAAAATTATGCCAATCGTCTTCGATTTCGGGCCCTTCAGCAGCCGAGAAGCCCAATCGCCCCATGATATCTATCAATTCGTCAATCGTCTGAGAGATAGGATGGAGCCGTCCATAGGGCACCTCGGTGGTGCCTGGCAAGGAAGGGTCAAAGGTCGCTTCGGAGCCATGCTGAGCTGATCCGACAGTCAGCCGCTCGTTCGCCCCGTTGAAAGCTGACTCGATCGCCTGCTTGACCTGATTCAATCGCTTGCCCGCTTCTGGTCGATCTGACTTGTCGACCTTTCCCATCTGTTTTTGGGTCGTCTTGAGCCGCCCACTTTTGGCACCGAGAAACTCAATCCGCGCCGCCTCCAAGGCTTCAATGTCTCCAGCAGCCGCAAACGCCTCAGACGCCTGTTGCGAGAGCTGATCGAGTTCATTCACAAAATCGGCAAGAGCCATCTTGGAGCTCCCTATAAATTTCGCGACAAGTTGTTGCCGCCAAGCACGGACGAAGCGATGAATAAAATATCGGAGATCGAAGCAGATTTCACGACAAAGAATGGAGCCGATAATCAACAAGCCGCCAGTTAACCCGGCGGCTCGTCATCTATCTGTGAGAACATCTTGGCCAAATCAGGCAGCCAAAGCATCTTTGGCATCCTGGACGATCTTGTCGAAACCGCCTGGATCCGTCACCGCGATTTCGGCCAACGATTTGCGGTCAAGCTCGATCCCCGCCTTGCTCAGCCCATGAATGAACTCGCTGTAACGGATACCTCGTTCTCGGCAAGCCGCGTTAATACGGATAATCCACAGCTTGCGGAACTCTCGCTTGCGGACACGTCGATCTCGAAATGCATATTGGCCAGATCGCAGCAAGCTTTCCTTGACCGTTCGCAACAGGGTTCCACGTCCGCCGCGATAACCTTTGGCTCGCTTGTAGAGCCTTCGTTTGGCCTTATTTCTGGCCGAACCTTTTGTTGTTCTCATTGCTGATCACATCTCTTTCGTTTTCGTCCGCCAGGCCCCGCTCCGAAATGGAAACGGCGTTGTCTTGCCCGCGTACGTGACCGACCCGATTCGAAAACCGGATCCTGACCCCCGTGATCGTTCCAATTACGAAACGAGCACGGCAGCTTCATTCAACGGCACAGCCTCAATAGCTGTTACCGGCAAGTGCCTCACGGATTGATGCTTCCACCGTCTTGTCGAGCACCGTCGTTCCGCGTAGGTTTCGCTTGCGTTTCTGACTCATTCGGGCCGCCAAATGGCTTGTACCGGACTGGCGATGTTTCGCTTTTCCAGTGGCCGAAAGCCGAAAACGCTTCTTCGTGCCTTTGTGTGTCTTCTGTTTGGGCATGATAGGATCCCAGTTGTGAGTAATAACCGCGTTCGAAGCCCCTCAGTTTATGCTTTTTCGGCCATTTCATCCAGGTGAGCTGCGACCAAAACGGACAATCTGGTAAATAAAGCCTTAAGCCCTTATTTTTTAGTGAGTTACGTGATGGACAAAGTTTTTCAGGCAACCGCGGTGAGCTCGCCCGAACGACTCTGCAGCCATCTCGAGATTCTCAGCCACCAACAACCCTGAATCTCCGAAGCCTCGCCCGGGAAATCGCCATGCCAGCTGAAATCTGGATCCGCTGGACCATTCGACTCTCGATGGGGCTTTACGCGCTCTATCTGCTGCTTTCGCTCACCCAGCCTCAGCAAATACGAGTAAGGCGTGGCCTCTGGACCGCCGCATGCCTTACCTTTCTAGCCCACTTTATCGTCGCTTTTCAATTCGCCCATGATTGGAGCCACCAGCATGCGTTTCGTGATACGGCCCAACAAACGGGCGAGCTGATGGGCTGGGAATTCGGTGAAGGGATCTACTTTAGCTACCTATTCCTCGCAATCTGGCTTTTTGACGCGGCTTGGTGGTGGTTGGCAGCGGACAGCTATTCAACTCGGCCAGCGTGGCTATCATGCTTGGTGCAGGGCTACATTCTATTCATCGCGGCGAATGGATGCATTGTGTTTGAGTCGGGCATGACGCGATGGGGCGGCTTCTTGGTCGGCCTAACACTGATTGCCATCTTGATCGAAAAGCGGTGGTCACGACGGACGGAACCTGCAGATGAATGATCCCCAACCACGTATTGCCTACCTCACGGCTGGTGCGGCCGGCATGTTCTGTGGCAGCTGCATCCACGATAACACGCTGGCTGCCGCCTTACATCGCTGCAACGTGGACATCGCTTTGATGCCCACCTATACACCCATCCGTACCGATGAAGATGATGTGAGTATCGATCACGTCTTCTTTGGCGGTCTCAACGTTTATCTCCAGCAAAAACTACCGATATTTCGCCACCTGCCATCCTTTCTGGATCGACTGTTGGACCGACCGTCGCTCATCCGTTGGCTCGCCAGCGGTAGTATTGAAACTCAGCCCGAACACCTTGGCGATCTGACAATCTCCATGCTGCGCGGCGAGGCAGGTTTCCAAGCCAAAGAAGTGCGCAAGCTCACGCGTTGGCTTCAAACCGAATACCGACCCGATCTGATCAATCTCAGCAACTTGCTCATTGCCGGTTGCGTACCGAGCCTAAAACGAACGCTGCAAGTACCGATCGTCGTCACCTTGCAGGGCGATGATATCTTTCTTGACTCACTGCCGACCGAATACCGTCAACAAGCCATCCAACACGCGAGGAAGCTTGTTCGTGACGTCGATGCCTTTGTGGTGTTCAGTGAATTCTACGCCGAGTACATGGCGGATTATTTTGAGATCCCCGAAGACAAAATCTACCAAGTGCCGCTTGGGATTAAGACGGATGATTATGCGGATCCTCCCTCCAGAAACGAAACGACCCAAGTGATTGGCTACCTCGCGCGCCTCGCCCCCGAAAAGGGGCTCCATCTCCTCGTGGACGCGTTTCTGCGCCTGCGCGAACAGCCCCAGCACCACAACGTCCAGCTACGGGTTGCCGGTTGGCTCGGCAAGCAAAACGAAGCCTATGCCAAGGAACAATTCGCACGGCTTGACGCCGCCGGACTCGGCAGCGAATATGAGTACCTTGGCACCATCGAGCGACAACAAAAGCTTGATTTCCTCAGACAACTCGACATCCTCTCGGTACCCACCGTCTACCGTGAGCCCAAGGGGCTGTTTGTGTTAGAAGCCTTGGCAGCAGGAGTACCCGTGATCCAGCCGAACCACGGTGCTTTTCCAGAATTGATCAACAACACCCAGGGAGGCTTACTCTGCGAGCCAAACGACGCAGAAGATCTAGCGAGTCAGTTGGGACAGCTTCTTTTGGACTCTGAACAACGGAGCCAATTGGGGAGGGTCGGCCGCGAGAATGTCCTTGAGCGATTTAACGCAGGGCAAATGGCGCAGAAAACTCTGGAGCTTTATCGACGACTTATCTCGCACGCAAACTGAACGATCGAGACACGAGCGTTCGAGAACCGTACGATACTCGCCACCTCGGATACTCGCCGGCCAATGCATAGAGAGCCAACCGCAAGTCAACTGCGGTTGGTCAACGAAACAGTTTCCCGGTCAATCTATTTGGGCGCCAGCGTACAAACGATACGCCGTCCCTGCTGAGCAGGCGGCACCTCGAGTTTGCCACAATCCAACAACCCTTCGATGACCTGTTGAATCACTCGACGCCCTTCGTCGACATGCACAATCTCTCGTCCACGAAAGACGACTGACACTTGCACTTTGTCTTTCCCTTCCAGGAAAGTGCGCGCTCGCTTCACTTTGAAATCGATATCATGCTTCCCTGTTTTGGGCCGCAGTCGAATTTCTTTCGTCTTCGTGTGATGGACTTTTCCTGTGGCATTTTTTTTGCGTTGCTGATACTTGAACTTTCCGTAGTCCATGACCCGACAAACCGGGGGCGTCTCGTTGGGTGCAACCTCAACAAGATCGAGATCAGCTTCTCGAGCAATTCCCAAAGCGTCCTCGGTCGGAATGATTCCGAGTTGCTCTCCATCGGCCGCGATAACACGGATCGGGGTTACTCGGATCTGATCATTAATCTTCACAAACTTGCGATCGATTTTTTTACCCTTTCGTAATCAATAAAATCGGAACAATCGTGATTTGCCAAGATCACGAGTCTTCGCAAGTATTTGCTTTCAAAGGGCGGCTCGTCAACCAGTTTCACCCATCGGATTGATGGTTTCTCAGGAGCCGTTGGCTGCTGAGCTCGCAAATCGGAGGCTTGCTCAGATCGAACCGTCTGCGGCCCCGGCCACGGCCAATCACACAAACCCCTTCAAACAAACAACTTAGGAAAAACGGTCAATATTCATTCTCCGCACCACGATCTCCCAAACCGGCCGATCCACTGAATGTCTGACGAACCGTGCGAGCCTGAATTTCATCGAAGAGTTTCTGGCGGGCCTCCTCAATCGAGACCGCACCGAGGTCACCTTCGATTCGATCGCGAATCGAAACGGTCCCGTTTTCAACATCCCGAGGCCCAACGATGAACATGTAAGGAATCAGCTCCAGTTGAGCATCTCGAATCTTCGCTCCCAGCTTTTCAGCCCGAAAGTCACCGGTTGCTCTCAAACGCGAGGAGGTCAGTTTTTGAAGAATTTCGCGTCCGTAGTCTTCTGACTTTTCACTGACGGATAAGACTCGCACTTGCTCGGGTGCCAACCAAAGCGGAAAGGCACCGGCAAAGTGTTCAATCAAAACGGCAATAAATCGTTCCATCGATCCAAATGGTGCGCGATGAATCATGACGGGTCGATGGGCTTGATTGTCGGCACCGATGTACTCAAGGTCGAAGCGTTGCTCGCTAGGCAGATTGTAATCCAACTGGACTGTTCCCACTTGCCATTCACGACCAATGCAATCCGTCACGACAAAATCAGCTTTCGGACCGTAGAAAGCAGCCTCTCCCGGTTCCTGCTGTGCCTCGATCCCAAGCGATTCACAGACTTCGATCAGCGATTGCTCAGCGCGTTGCCAACCGTCAAGCGTGCCAACATATTTGTCACTCTCGGGATCTCGAAATCCCAACCGAACACGATAGTCGTTGAGGCCGAGCGATTTGAGTACAAATTGTGTCATTTCGATGCACGCGCGAAACTCTTGTTCTACTTGATCTTCGGTGCAAAAGATGTGTGCATCATCCTGAGTAAACCCACGCACTCGTGTCATCCCAGACAACTCGCCAGATTTCTCATAGCGATAGACAGTTCCGAATTCTGCCAAGCGCACCGGCAATTCCCGATAGCTACGAGGGCGCGACTTGTAGATCATGATGTGATGAGGGCAATTCATCGGCTTTAAGATGTATTGCTCATCATCCTCCATCACAATCGGCGTGAACATGCTGTCAGAATAATAGGGATAGTGGCCCGAGGTTTCATAGAGCTCAATTCGTCCAATATTGGGCGTGTAAACAGCTTCGTAACCGCGCTGCGTCAACTCATCGCGGACAAAGTTTTCCAAAACACTTCGAATCATGGCTCCTTTTGGCAACCACATGATCAAACCGGAACCAACCATGGGATTGATCGTGAACAGCTCCAACTGCTTGCCCAACACACGATGATCACGCCGCTTGGCCTCTTCAATGCGCTGCAAATGCGTTTCAAGATCTTTCTTGTTGAAGAAAGCCGTCCCATAAACCCGTTGCAGTTGATTGCGTGACGCATCGCCTTTCCAGTATGCGCCAGCCACAGAGAGCAGCTTGAAGGCACCAATCGCATTCGGGCTTTTCAAGTGAGGACCACGGCACAAATCCAAGAACTCGCCCTGACGATAAAATGATAGCGTTGGATCGTCGGCTAACCCTTCCTCGATATGTTCGATCTTGTACTTTTGAGCCAAATCCTTACAGATCTGGAGTGCCTGATCGCGAGGCTCTTCCAGCCTTTCAAACGACTCGCCCAACTTGATGATCTTGGCCATCTCTGCTTCGATCGCTGGAAAGTCTTCTTCCGTCAAAGCTTGATCCAACTCAAAGTCATAATAGAATCCGCCATCGATGGTGGGGCCGAAGGCCAGCTGAACCCCGTCGTAGAGTCGCATGATCGCGCGGGCCATGATATGGGCACAACTGTGCCTCATCACCCCCAACGACTCGGGATCCTTCTTCGTGAGAATCTTCAGGCCGACAGCCCCGTCGGCTGGTAATGGGTGGTCGAGTCCGACGACTTTTCCATCAACTTCGGCCGCCAAGGCCGCTTTGACCAGCCCGGGCCCGATATCCGCTGCAACATCAGCGGGAGTGATTTCTGTTTCGAATTGCTTTTCCGATCCGTCCGGCAAATTTACCTTCAGCATGACCCCGTTTTCGAACCTTCAACTTGGTGGAATGCGTTTGTCAGCGGCGGACGTCGATACAAAGGACAACCTAGAATGCCAGCTGAGCGTGCAGAGCCGTCAAGTATAGAGACTGTGACACCTGGAACAAGGCGGAAGCAAACGAGCCTCAACTCCCCGCAGCTTGACAATTATCTACCTTCGGCCGCCATTCTGATAGCATTTCGGGCGATCCATTACGACCTCCCTACGCGCCCCTTCAAGCCTTGGTTATAATTCGAAGCTTCACGGGTTGAGTTCACCGATACGGTTTCACCTTTCGGAAGTTGACCTGCGGGCGATTAGCTCAGTTGGTTTAGAGTGCTTGCTTGACATGCAAGAGGTCGCTGGTTCAAATCCAGTATCGCCCACTTTTTCTAAGGCTTGATTCTCAAGCGAGTTGCGGCAACGGACATCACAGCCGCCTCACGTCCCGACCAATCACCAACAGGTGATTGTGATGGCTGATCTCAACTGGGTTGGACAACTCTCACCAATCAGTCCCGAACCGTTTCGTAACATGGGTCAATCGGGACGTCGAGCGAATCCGGCAGCCCTGGAAAAATGCCAACGCCTCCACAGCGACCACAACGTCTCACGACTTTGGGCCACCGAAATAATTGCGAGCCTCGATTGGAATCGACTTGTACCGGTTCGGAATCGGCGAAGGCAAAAACGGCTTCCAACCTTGGAGTTTCATCCGACACACCGATCATGAGCAGAAAATCCTGCGATGCAGAAAACGTCGACTCAGTCATTATCGTCTCGTTTCTAAGCGGCCTACCCGTCAACAGCTTAACTGCCGCGTCTGTTTGAATCGTAGAAATTAAGATGAGTATTCACAATCGGGATCGCTTAAGATTGGACGGGCAGCAATCACCGCGCAACCTCATCCAGAATCAACGCGTTGCAGACAAAGGTCATCCCCCCCCCGCCATTCAAATCTCCAGGATGAATCATGACTTTAAAATGCCTTGCAATCTGCTTGTTACTCATGCCGGTTGGCACGTCGTTCGGCAACACCCCCATTGGCATTGCCAAGGTCGATGTGACGCCAACAGGCCCTGTGTTGCTTGCTGGTTACGGCGCCCGAACAACAGAGCATCAAGGTATCGACGAGCGACTCTGGGCGCGAGCCCTGGTAATCGGTGGTGACTCGCCGGTCGCGATCGTGGTCGTCGATAATTGCGGAGTCCCGGCCAGCGTCAAACAACGCCTTGTGTTAGAGCTTGAGGAAACGGGAATCACTGCCGATCGGCTGGTCTTGGCAGCCACCCACACACACAATGCCCCAACATTGACTGATTACGCCACGATCCTTTGGAAAGGTCGGACGACGCCTGAACAAGACCATCGCGTGCGACAATACACAGAGTTTTTGATCTCAAAATCGCGTGATGCGGTCCTGGAAGCCTACGGCAATCGGGAACCGATGCAATTGGAATGGACGCAGGGCCGCGCCGAATTCGGCGGCAATCGTCGCAAACTCAATAATGGAAAGTGGGCCGGATTTGGATATCAACGCAACAGCCCTGTGGACCACAGCTTGCCAATTTTGGCAGCTCGAGACCTCAGTGGAAAACTACGTGCTGTCTGGGCAAATTATGCTTGCCACTGCACGACAGTCGGCTCACGCAACCGAGTGGGTGGCGATTGGGCAGGATATGCCAACGATGGGATTGAATCCTCATTCCCAGACTCCATTTCGTTAATCACCATCGGCTGTGGCGCCGATATCGGGCCCCAACCCACAGGCAATCTGCAGCTGGCGAAAAAACATGGTCAATCGATCGCCAAACAGGTCAAACTGGCCCTGGCCGGCAAAACTCAAAAACTGCAACATGCTCCGCAAGTCAAAAAACTGCAGGTCAAATTACCGCTGGCAAAAGCACGCTCTCGAGCAGAATGGGAAAAAAAACTTAACGAGAGCACTGATGGTTTTCATCGACAACACGCCCAATCGATGCTAACCAAGCTCGACCAATCAGGCTCACTCCCCGACAGCGTCGATTACACGGTATCAAGCTGGACCTTTGACGATGAACTGGCCATCCTGTTTTTGGGGGGTGAAGTCGTTGTTGATTACGCAGTCCGACTTAATCAAGAATTGGACTGGTCGCGGTTATGGATTACGGCCTGGGCAAATTCAATGCCGGGATACATTCCCTCGCGACGCGTGCTTTTGGAAGGAGGCTATGAGGCCGATTTCTCACAGATCTACTACGACCAGCCCGCTCCTTACGCTCTTCAGGTGGAAGACGTCTTAGTCGCATCCATCGTCGACTTCATCGGAGATCAATTCGCGGCAAAGGCGACACAAACGCCAGCACCTTTTCATCAACCACCGAGTGGCGCGGACACGACCTTTAGGAAGGTCCAGAACTGGTCGACCGCTCAAAAGCCCGCAAACGAAGTTGAGATCGCGAACTGGATCCGAAGGCAGATCAAAGGCGCTAAAACTCTCGGATCGCGGCTCCAAATCCACGGGGGTGCAACGACCGACTGGCACAACTTTGCCGGCGACTTTACCCAGCGATCCTTCATTCGCCAACAATCAAAAGGGAACGATCTACAATGGCAAATCCCTCGTGACGCCAGCCATCCTAAACAACCAACCACCGTGTGCTTTACGGGCGGTGTCGGCTGGTTGTCGGAACCCAAAACGGGTGGATTCCTACTTACAATCGACAGTGAATCGCCGATTCAATTCGATGTCACGCGAAAGCCGGCACATTGGCGTTCCGCAGATGGGCACGCAGAATTAATCTACCTCCCCACCTGGCTATCCGACGTCGATTCAGCCGGATTCTTTTTTCTTCACCTCAAAGATTCCCCCAACAAAGTCAGAATGGTTCGGGTGAAATCATTGGGCGAAGATTCAAAACGTTGGTTTGCCATTGACTCAAACCAACAGATCAACAATTCGATAAACCGGCTCAACGAAGCGCTCAATCAAACCTTGCCGTCAGAGCAACCCTGACCATCAGAGCGAATCATCAGTGACGAGAACTGCTTCGGAGTTAGAAAGAAGAGCGTTGAGTGATCAATCACTTCATCCCGACAACGATCAAGCTCTCCGGAATGATCAAGCCAACGAACCTTCCAAATTCGAGGGAATCAAACAGCGAGGCATCCATGGTAACACCCGTTGAAACGTGGTTTGTTCAGAACGGTTAATGATCAAACATTGAAAATCCAAGCTTGGCGCCAAGAAACTGAAACACCGTTCGCGATTTTTTCACTTTTCCTTGGTCATTTAGAAAAACTTAGTTGAAGAGGGTGACACCGTTCGGTATTCTCGGCTTGCTGCACCGAAGCTGTGCAACAAGAAAAACGATCAAAAAAGGAAACGCTAACGAAGGCATTCAACGCGAACACTTTATCCATTGGCGACCATTGCGTCGGCGATCGGATGTGTTTGGGTTGGGTGCCTTTTTTTTTTGAATTGCAACTGGGTGTCCCAACAAAACAGGAGTTCTTCATTATGCAACGCTTGACGCTTTTTGTCGCAGCAGTACTGGTCGCAGGCGTGACCGTTCCGGCCGCGGCTCAGACAAAAATCAGCTGGGGACCTGACGCGAGTCTAGATACCGCTGCCTACCCAGAATTCACTGGTTACCTCGGCGACGATGGTTCGGCCTATGGCGATCGAGGCAACGGTCATACTTACGGTTGGTTCAACGGTGCAGGCGAACCCGATCCGCAGGCTCAAAACCGTAATCGTAACAACGAAGCATCGCCTGATGAGCGTTATGACACGGTGAATCACATGATCAAAGGTGACAACAACAGCTGGCAAATCGACCTGCCAAATGGCGATTACAGTGTTCTTCTCGTTGCTGGCGATCCCAACCACACCGACCAAATCAATGATCTTTCGGTTTCTGGTGGCGCTGAAGCGTTAATCCTCGAAGATATCGATGGCCAAGACAACTTCGACGAATACTCGTTCTCGTACTCCGTCACGGAAGGTTACCTTCGTCTGTCGCCAAACCCCGGTGATGACCTCGGGAAGAACCAAAAGCTGGCATTCATCGAGATCGTTCCCGAGCCCGGCAGCTTTGGCCTGATCGCCATGGGTTTGATCCCGCTATTCGGTATGCTTCGACGACGCCAGAAGTAACCGGCTTGAAGCATCAATAGATTTCATACAAAGGGTCGCTAGAATCTAGCGGCCCTTTTTTTGTCGTTAATTCACCGACTCACGTCCGAAAAGAGAATAGACAGGTAACTCCTATTTAATTGAGGACGAGTGCATTGCCACATAATTCTCGGGATAAACACGGTCAGCTCGCCGTTTTAAGCGTCTTTTTCCTCTCCGGTGCCGCCGCGCTGATTTACGAGATTTCCTGGTCTCGGCAGATCGGCATTTATTTTGGGCACACCGTGCACGCGGCTTCGATCACCTTGGCCAGCTTCTTCGCAGGGATGACGCTGGGCTACCTGGCCGCGGCTCGTTTAGCAGGAAGAATCCAACCGCTCGTCGGATACGCGGTGGCCGAATTGGTGGCCGCCATCTGGGCCTTATTGCTACCACTCGCAATTCAACTGTTCGATCATCCATCCATCCAATCACAAATTCAGTCGTCAGCACTTTCTGCTCTTGCCATTCGCGCGATCGTTTGTTTTCTGTTGTTGTTGCCGGCAACGACAGCTTTAGGAGCCACGCTCCCTTTCATGTCGGAATACATGTCACCACGGCGAAAACTAAACCCGGGGCGCGTCAGTTTCGCTTACGGTCTCAACACCACCGGTGCCTTAGCAGGTGTCATCTCCGGCACCTATCTGCTTCTGGCTTGGGCAGGTGTCGTCAACAGTAGTCGTGTCGCAGCGGGACTATCAACCCTGTGCGGCATCATGGCACTTTTACTCTCTCGGTATGACGCAGGAAGCCAAACAGCCGATGTGAACTCATCGCGTTCAGAAAATCGCCAGGCCAGTCCACCGATTGCTGATAGGAAGTGGGAGCCGTGGCACTGGTATGGCATTGCGGCACTATCGGGTTTCGTAACGATGGGTCTACAAGTCGCGTATGTCCGGATGTTTGCCCTCGTGTTCCACAATAGTTCGTACACTTTTGGAGCCGTGATCGCCATATTTCTCGCGGCCTTAGCACTCGGATCATTTCTCGTGGCAAAGTTACAAGCTTGGTATTCAGCCGCGACGATGGCGGGCTGGTCGAGCGCAATCGGCGCAGGACTCGTGGGAGTATCACCGGTAATCTTTGTGCGCGCCACAGGCTTGGAGTTCTTCGATTACGGTGAAACCTTTTTCCAGCACATTGTGGGTGCTTTATTTGTGGTTGCGTACGTCGTTTTGGCTCCCATCATCGCCTTAGGCACCCTGTTGCCCCTCTGTTGGAAAGCAGCCGCCCAAGCATCCAACGACAGTCCAGGTCGGAGCGTCGGCAACATGGCGGCGGTCAACACGATTTTTGCTGCTGCCGGGGCACTGGTCGCGAGTTTCATGCTATTGCCAATTTTTGGGCTGTGGACGACTGTCGCTATCCTTGCCACGATCGCGGCGACACCTGCCTGCTTTTTGCTCCTCAAACAGCTAAATCAACTGCTCATCGCAGCCAGTCTCGTCATTGTCAGCATTGCCTGGGGCACCTACACGGGACATTCGGCACCGACCCTCGGCGAAGGGATACCGGCCAAAGTCGTTCGATCCTGGGAAAGCCCTTACGGACTGATCGATGTCATCGCCTCAACTCAAGGTCCACGTTTTCTGGTTCTGCGCGAGAACATCCATTACCAACACGGTGATACGGGTCCAAGTCGAAATCGCGAATACCGTCAAGGCAATCTGCCGTTGCTACTGCACCCTTCGCCTCAAAGAGTACTGTTTCTGGGATTGGGAACTGGTTTGACTGCCGCAGCTGCCGTGCATCATCCAGAAGTGGAACAGATTGATGTTGTCGAATTAATCCCGGAGGTGGCCGAGGCCAGCAAAATGTTTGGAGAGTGGAATCGGAATCTGCTGCAGGATCCGCGAACTCAATTGCATATTGATGATGCCCGACATTACCTGAGATCCGCCCCGCAGTCGTTCGACTTAATCGTCTCGGATTTGTTCGTTCCTTGGCAAAGTCAGACCGGTTACTTGTACACGCGTGAGCATTACGAAACCGCGCTCGCTCATCTAAATGATGATGGGATCTATTGCCAATGGGTTGGACTGTACCAGCTGGGTCCCACCGAGTTTGAAATGATTGCCAACACTTTCGCGAGTGTCTTTCCTCACACGAGCCTTTGGTGGGGACGAGTATCTCAAGGCATGGTCGCCTTAGTCGGCTCGAAGCAGCCACTTTCCTTATCCGGCGCTGAGATTCAACAGCGTCTTGCGACCTTACCGGACGCGAATCGCCAGTCGCCCGACTTTGACCCCTATCTGGAAAACGTTCCCGGTATTTTCCGCCTCTACATTGGCGATTGGACGGCAAAGGAGCAGGCGTTACTCAACACGGATGAGCACCCACGCATCGAGTTCCAAATGCCAGTAACTTACCGGAACCAGGGTCTTTTGAAGGCAAATCGGCTGTTGAACTACTTTGACTCAACCTTATCAAAATTACCTCAAAACAATGTAATCTTCCGTCCGGCGCAGGGTGATGTTTTGGAACCCCCTTCGCAGCGTCTGAAGATGCAGCGAAGCGTGATTGCTCGTCCTCGCTCCTAAAAGTTCAACCCGCCACGCAGCCTTCCGCTTGCATCGCCACCGCAAAGGCCAGCCTCGACTCGTGTTTCCGATCTGGCGGGTAGAAGCTACACTCATTCGACTTTGGACAATTCAGCACGTGGAAAAATCACGTATGGAAACACACAGCTTCATGGAACCCTAAGTACTTGAACGAAAAACAAAATCAATCGAGATCGGCCAACATCAGTCACGATTCGCATGACGCGATTTTACTGAATGAGTTTGCCGACTTATGGTCCGATGCCGAAAAACTCTGGGACAAACACCAAGAATCTCCCGGCTTCCACGCTTACGTCAGTGCAGATTACTCGGCGATCTTTACCGCTTTGCAACAACTCAGAAATAGCGCAGTCACGGTATTGGAGTGGGGCTCTGGCCTTGGAATCGCCACCATCATGGCAAGCCGAATGGGTTTTGAAGCATATGGGATTGAAGCGGAGCAGGAATTGTTGGAACATTCAGACCGTCTGGCGAACGCTTATGGTTCCACAGCAACATTCGCACAGGGCAGCTTTGTTCCAGATGAATTCCGCCATCAATCCGAAGCGAACCACGAGCAGAGAAAAACAATCATCGACCTTGCCGACGCTTATGGGAAGTTGGGCTTAAAACTCGACCATTTCGATTTAGTCTATTCGTACCCATGGCCAAACGAAATCGATCTCTATAAGCGAATCATGCAAATTCATGGCAAGCAGCCGAGCGTGCTGTTGACCTACCATGTTCGTCGGGGATGTGAGCTGACGCATTTTTAATCACGTCGGAACCCATCGCAGCTTGAAATCACGTTGAGTCACGAAACATCTCTCAGCGGCAAGTGACGCGGTCTTGGAATCCAAAACGCTATGTCAGAACACCGAGTGTCAAATGCAGGCACTACAGATCAGCAGCATCAAATCAGAATCTCTCGAATAACGTGACCGAACTCTTTTTCAAGTCGCTTGCGACCTGGCACCACCAGCTTCCGTGGATTCAGTCCCAGTTGATGGAGAACCGTCGCGTGGACATCGGTCACATAATGTCGATTTTCCACTGCATGAAATCCAAGTTCATCGGTTGCGCCATGAACCATCCCGCCACGAATCCCGCCGCCAGCCATCCAAATCGAAAAACCATAGGGGTGGTGATCGCGACCGTTACCATGTTGCGACCCGGGCGTGCGTCCAAATTCGGTGGCCCAAACCACCAGCGTTTCATCCAAAAGCCCCCGCTGCTTCAAATCTTTTAGCAGACCGGAAATTGGCTGATCGATTTGTCGACAAAGTTTTGCATGTCCTGCTCGCAGTCCTTTATGACTATCCCATTGACCCGCTCCACCATTGCTACCATGGTAAACCTGGACAAAGCGGACACCTCGTTCGACAAGTCTCCTTGCGGTCAGCATCTGACGCCCAAAAGTCTCCGTTGGTTGCTGGCCAATTCCATAAAGTCTCTTCGTCGCTGCCGTTTCCTGGTCGAAACGAACCACCTCTGGCACAGCAGTTTGCATCCGGTACGCCAGTTCGTAAGATCGAACTCGAGCACGCAACGCATCGTCATCCGGATACTGGGCAACGGCCAACTGATTGAGCTTGCGTAGCAACTCGAATTCGCCGGCCTGTTCTTCCTGGTACACACCCTCAACAGGGCGAGCATAGGGCAAGGGATTTGCGGAATCGATCTTAAGTGGAACACCGTCATACTGCGGTCCCAGATAATTTGCGCGGTGACACTCGCGCCCACCACAACAATCAGCCACAGGCGTTCCCATCACAACAAAGGTGGGCAAATTGTCATTCAGTGAGCCAAGCCCATAATTTGCCCAAGCTCCAAGCGAGGGGAAAAAACCATCAACCCGATGTCGCCCCGTGTGAAATTGCAGTTGTGCACCATGATTGCTATCCTCGGTCCACATCGATCGAATCAGGCAAAGATCATCCGCCGAATCACCGAGCTGCGGCAACCAATCGCTAACCTCTAAACCGCTCTCACCGCGTCTTCGAAAACCAACTTGCAATGGATAAATCTCGTTGCGAATGAAACCGTTATTTGGATCAAACGCCACCACTCGCTCATTTTCAAGAAACGGCGAATTCAGCACGCCGGCCAGCGGCGTCTCTTCGATCGTCTTGCCCGCAAACTTACTGAGCGCCGGCTTGGGATCAAATGTTTCCAGATGACTGGCACCGCCAATCATAAACAACCAGATCACATTTTTGGCTTTTGGCAATGGAGTGACCAATGGGGCACCGTTGGCCTCACACTCTAACATCGTTGCCAAGGCAACGCTGCCAAACCCCAATCCCATTTCGGAAAGAAACCGACGACGAGTAAGCGATTCAATCGGTTCGTACATGAGAAAGGCCCTCGTAAATGCAATCAACGATCATCATCGCAACGTCACAAAGTCATTATGATTCATCAGAGTGTGGATCAGGTTCTCTCTTGCCCGTTGTGCGGCACTCGCTGACGCACTCGTCTGACTACGGCTCTCACCCACGAGCAGCGTCAGGGATTGCTCTTCCCTCAGCAGCTGCGTTTGTTGCCTGAGAAATTCGTCACACACTTGCAACTCATCCTTACGGCCTTCACGACCCAATAGTAGTTGAAAAGCTGCTTCCACAAAGGACCGATCATCACCCGTCCCAGCAACCGTCAACGCTCGAGTTAAATGCGAGGCCAGCGAACGAGCTTGATCAAAGGAGAGTGGACTGTTTGAAAGTGCCAGCGCTTGCTGAGGAATGATACTAGGACTGCGTTGGTAGCACTCCGTGGGTGCTGCCGCATCGAACAGCACCAACATCGTCATTTGTTTCTCATACGCATGTCGAAAATAAATACTCCGACGGCGCACCGTTTCGCCCTTAGAAAAATCGATCTCTGGACCGCCATGTTGACGATCCAGATTACCGGCCACAAAGAACAAACTATCGCGTATCACTTCCGCTTCCAAACGTCTGACATTTCCACGCCAAAGAAACCGATTATCTGGATCAACTCGTTCATTTGTCTGCCAATCGGTACTCGCATTTTGCGTACTCGCCAACTGATAGGTTCGAGAAGTAACGATCAGCCGGTGAAGATGCTTGAGACTCCAATCGGACTCAATCAATTCAACCGCCAGCCAATCCAGCAAATCCCGATAAACGGGTTCAGGCGACCGTAAACCAAAGTCGAACACATTGGCGACCAGCGGCTTACCCAAATGATGCATCCAGACGTAATTGACCGCAACTCGAGCGGCGAGAGGATTATCAGGCCGAGTAATCCAGCGAGCGAGGGCCAAACGTCGCCCCGAACTTAACCGTGGGTAGACCTCACCGACCGAGGTGTATTCAGCATTTTTTTCGGGATCTTTGAGAGCTTGATCATGTTGCTTTTGTGCCAACTCAACTTCTTTCTTCGCCTTGTCAACCGAATCTTGCTTCTTGGTTGGATCCTTAATTTGTTCTGCAGCCATTAGGGCTTTGTTTTTCTGTTTTAGCCCAAGGCGTGTCGTCGCTAGATTGGCCTGCTGTTCAGCAGCCAAAGCGGCCCATTGCTTTCCAGCAACATCTCCAGTTTTTGCCAGCGCAAGATATTGAGACTTGTCAGCCTCCCATCGAGCCTTCAAAGCATCCAGCTCGGCCTCGGCAGCCGCCACCGCTAAGCGAGCGATCTCCAGATCGAACGCATCAACTAACTCCTTCGCTTTGCCATCGTCAGCTACCGCGCCTTCGGCCGACAACAATTGTTGCCGAGTTTCAGCAACTGCTTGTTGGGCAACGGCCAATTCTTCTCGCTCTACAAAGGGACGCAAGGAAGGATGCCTGGCAAAGACGGGCAATTCAACGGGTTCCACTTCCAACGGCAATCCGAAGACCTGTGGCACAGCGGCGATGATGGAATGAGTTTTGTCGACATGTTTTTCGTTTCCAGCAACATACAAATAAGTAGGCGCCTCAGGTTTTGCGTCAAACGCGCGAACCAATCCATCAAGTTGGATATCAGGCTGACCCTCCAAGCGATCAACACGAACCTCATGCGGTTCGAAAATGGCGCGAAAAGCATAGTATTCTCGTTGCTGCAAAGGATCGTACTTGTGATCGTGACAACGAGCACAATTGATTGTCATCGCCAAGAAAGCTTTTGCGGTGTGCTCGACCGTGGCATCCAGCCAAATATTGCGATTGCTTTTGTGGTAGTTGCGGGCAAGAAACCCCGTGGCGCGCAGAACCTCGTCGTTATCGGGGGCCAACTCGTCGCCCGCCAACATTTCGACGATCATCTGATCGTACCCTTTGTCTCGATTCAGAGATTCGATGATCCAATCTCGCCAACGCCAGATGTGACGTTGACTGCCTCTCAGCTGGTCTTTATATCCATCCCAATCACTATAACGCCAGACGTCCATCCAATGCCTGGCCCAACGTTCACCGTAGGTCGGATGTTGAAGCAATTCATCGACTAAGTTTGACCACGCTGCAGGAGCTGAATTACCCAAGTAACGTCGTTGCTGAGCAAGCGTGGGTGGAAGTCCTGTCAGACCCAAGTACAAGCGACGCAAACGTGTAGCCTTATCAGCAAGAGGATACGCATCAAGATCATGTTCCGCATGCTTCGCAGCCACAAATGAATCAATCGGATTTGGTAAATCAAATCGGTCCTGTCTCGAAGGGAGAGCAGGGCGTTGAAGCGTTTGCCAGGCCCAGTGCTGATCCGGTCCGATCGGGATCACTTCATCTTCCGGCGAGGGAGCTCCCGCAGCAATCCAAGCCGATAGCAAATTCACTTGCTGCTCTGAGAGAGGCGCGCCTTCGTCGCTAGGAGGCATCCGCAGCTCCAGATCCTTCGTCGTCACCCGCTGCAACAATCGACTGTCCGAAGGACTCTGCTGATCGATGACAACACCCTCGTCACCACCGCGACGCAGTAGCTGGCCGTGATCCAGTCGCAAACCTGCCTCTTGTCGTAAAGCGCCGTGGCACGAACCACACTTCTCCGTCAATAAAGGTCGGATGTCGCGTTCGTACTGGGTTGAATCAGCGTCGACCGCACCCCCGAGTGACATCATCAAAAAGTTTGCGATGATGAGACGTCTACACGACATGGCAACTCCAAGAGCTTTTTTCCGAGCGAGTCACTGCATCGCGATTATATCCGGATGAAACCGGCTGGACCGCATTTAGACGCCAGAATCTACCGATCACCTGCGACCAGATCACCTGCGACCAGATCACCCCATGCGTTCCTGTTGCTCACTACGACCAATGCAAAGACTCTTATCAAGATGAAAACTTACTACCATCGCGTTGTGAACGGAATGGAGAGGAGGCTTCCCCAACCGGGGCGCAACCTACGACTAAAAACGATTCAAATACTTTACCATGACGATCTCGGCGGATAAACGCCACTAAGGGAGTCCGCTGGCCGCCGATAATTAACGCTCTTAACGATTGTCACGATTTGATCACGGTTCCCGTATCGAGCCAGCAACATGACTTTTCCCATTCGAGATCGTGTGCAAGTTGAAGACCGAGTGAACAAGTCCGGATCGGTTGTTCCTGAGTCGTAAAATCATCGGAGTCAATTAGGATAGAGACTATAACGTTGAACAGGAAAGGGTGGTATTCATTCCAAGAAGTCGCAATGATGAGCAGGCCACGCAACCTGCACAAGATGACGCTAACCACCGCACCCAACACGTTCCTTGCCACTGCCTTGAAAAGAAAACACACGACGTTACAAGGGTCACCACACCCTTTGCAACTGCTTGAAGTTATTCCTGAGTTTGCTACGTGTCACGACAACCCTAAATTACCAGACTTGTAAATTACGACAAAGCAAATGACCGAAGCTCCAATCTTCATCGTTGGTCATCCGCGCAGTGGCACCACGCTTCTGCGGGATCTGCTCAGATCGCATCCCCGCCTTTCCTTTCCGGCCGAGTCACACTTCATCCCTAAGTTTTATCGTCAGTTTGGAGATCCCCAAACTGATCAAGAAGCGATTCGCTTAGCAAAACGTATACTAAACCTTATTTGGGTCCAGCGCTGGCAACTCTCGATCACCCCTGAAACATTGGCACCGTGCCGCAGTTTCCGAGAGATAGTCAATATGCTTTTTCAGGATTGGGCCTCGAAAGATTCCAAGCCACGATGGGGTGACAAGACACCTCAGTACGTAACGGAACTTCCAACGCTGCAAACAATATTTCCAGACGGAAAATTTATCCACATCTATCGTGATGGTCGGGATGTCGCCCTATCCTGGCTTCGACACCCGCTTGGAAGCGAGAATCTTTATGCTTCTATCGAAAGCTGGAAACGCTCCGTTGAGATTGGCTGCCACGACGGCGCCAACTTACCCAAGGAGAACTACCTTGAAATCCAATACGAAGCCCTCTTGGATGATCCGCCGAAAAATCTCAAACAAATTTGCGAGTTCATTAACGAACAGTACAGCGATGACCTATTAAAAGCTACGAGACTGCACACGAGTCTTCCTCTTGGCGCCCCCCGCAAAAAATACGCCAAAGAATCACTTGGGAATTCCGAGAGTATCGCAAGCCATAACAGCGACAAATGGATAAAGGGAATGTCCGTCATGGAACAACAACGTAGTGAATACCTGGCCGGAGAGTTATTAAATCAGCTCAATTATCGGACCATGGGCGAACGTCGCACTGTTCCGACCTGGCAACAAGTTATGTGGAAAATCCATGACGCATTCCACCGGTACTTTCGACACATCAAGCGAATTCATCACTATCGTTGGGTACACACACACATCAATTTGAAATGGATGGAACTGCGACAATCTATTTCCAACCGGCTTCGAAGCCGCTAGCGCCTGTCGATTCGCCAACGGATCATCCGATCGGCTGGAAATGAATATCCCCCGCAACGGTTATGAAAAACCAGTATACTAATCCAGGACTGCGTCGTTGTTTTGGGGATTGCAACCACCACACGTTGCCAACTTACCTTGCTAGAAAACAACGACACAAAATATTTCGCGATACAAGGTAACATCACATTGGCGACTTCTACTGTGCAATCGACCGTACCCACATTTTCAATCGTGGTCCCAACACGTGATCGTCCGCTCCAACTGGCCACATGCCTCGCAGCATTTCCTGATCTGAATTACCCAACCGACCACTTCGATGTCATCATTGTTGACGATGGCAGCAAGGCACCGTTGTCTGAAGTTGCTGCACGATTTCAGAAAAGACTCAATATTCGCCTGCTAACACAAAGCCCATCTGGACCAGCCACGGCGCGCAACTTCGGCGCATCGCATTCACAAGCGGAATACTTAGCATTCATCGATGATGACTGCGAACCAGACGTCAACTGGTTGAAAAATATTGCGGATATGTTTCGATTGAGCCCCGACAGTGGAATCGGCGGCAAAACAAACAACGCCTTAACCGACAACCTTTACTCAGCGACAAGCCAACTGATCATCGATCGCATCTACAACTACTACAACGACGACAACTCAGGTTCCGCAAAGCCACTATTCTTCACATCAAATAATTTGGCAATTCCACGCAAACTGTTTGAGCAAATGGGAGGATTCGACAAATCATTTCCGATCGCGGCGGCTGAGGATCGAGAATTTTGCAATCGCTGGATAAAGCAGGGGAACCAATTCGTCTATGCGCCTGACGCGACGGTAAAGCATTCCCATTGGTTATCGTTTAGAAAATTCCTGAGGCAACACTTTAATTATGGTCGCGGATCTTTTCTGTTTCATCGAATCACCAAGGATTCCGTGCAGAAACGTATCCGACGGGGAACCCTGTCGTTGTACCAACAATTACTGCAACCACCGCCGCCAGGCACGAAAAATCGACTTACCATCACGAGCCTGCTGCTTGCCTCACAAATAGCAACGACGGCTGGTTATTACCGAGAAAAAATACAGATAAAAAAATCCAGCGCCCGCGGAACAATACTCAATTGACGCAAAACTTGGCGAACATCATACCAATCTCCCGACAGATTGAGATCCAAAAATAACCCACGATCTGTTTTGCTTCCCGCTGTCATTTCACGAATCCCCGCTTGACCGGGACGCAAGAAAGAAACTCGCCAAACGCGTTTCAGCCCCCATGGCATTGTGAGTCCTGCTTTGAAATCGGATTGGTGTCGATCACCTTCGCAATAAAGTAGACACGATCGTTGACGACAAGCTCGTACTCGGCGATCTTTAAAGGGGTACATTTCATGACCGACCTAAGTGGACTCGCAGCGTGTCAGATCAACTTCCTCATACCCCAAGCTCAACGGATCGCATGCAATGCATGGAAATCTGGGGAGGCAACGCTCCAGTAGATCGGAGCTTCACAGTTCCAGGACTCGAAGTTTGGGTTTACAGTCAACCCTATAAGCAAGACGCCCGCGGAGGCGACGTTTATTATGTATCCTCTTGCCTTTCAGGTCGCATCACCCGTCTCCTGGTAGCCGATGTCAGCGGGCACGGCCAGGCCGTCGCGGGCGTGGCGACTGGACTCCGTGATCTGATGCGGCGAAACGTCAATTTGATTAATCAAAGTCGTTTCGTTCGTGAAATGAATCAGCAATTCCCAGTGGGACCTGACTTCGAAATCTTCGCAACAGCACTCGTTTGCACATTTTTTGCACCGACACAATTCTTACAGTTTTGCAATGCGGGAAATCCGGTCCCCTATCTTTTTCGTGAACAGGCAGGAAGCTGGTCTTCGGCTGAAGAGTTGGCCCAGGTGGTCAAAGGCCAAGGTCGCATGGCAGACACCCCTCTCGGTATCTTTCAGGATGCAGATTATTCGCAATTCGAAACCAAGCTTTTCCCAGAGGACATGGTACTTTGTGCCAGCGATGCGCTGACAGAATCGCTCGACAAATCCGGTAATTTGTTGGGAGCTGACGGACTACTGAAAATTGTGAATCAGCTGGATCCAACGCAACCCTCCCAACTGATTCCCCAAATCTTGCGGCAGGTGGCTGCCCAACACCCAGGAAATTTGAGCCAGGACGATACAACCCTATTGCTATTTCGCGCCAACGGCACCAAGTCGCCTCGTAAAAACGATTGGCTCGCTTTTTTCCGTTGGTTGCGTGGCGTTCGTGATCGAACTCAACTCACCGAAACTCCTTAGATCCCGACGCACCATGGAATTCAATCGCTCGTTTGGCGTGAAACGAGCTTTCAAGAGGCTATCGACTCGCTGATAATGAGGACATCTCGACTTTCCAGTTTCGATCAGACTTTTTCGGCCGCCTTCACCAACCATCACGATCAACGAGTGTCATCTCTTGAACGAACACTCTAATTCCTCGCCTGCCCCAATCGATCGAATCCTGATCATCGGTGGTGGAACGGCTGGCTGGATGAGCGCTACCTACTTGCGGCGTCTGACCAACTGCCAAGTCGCATTGATCGAGTCACCGAATGTGCCGACTGTCGGTGTAGGTGAAGCCACCATTCCTGCAATTGTCGACTTCCTGAAAGTCCTTGATCTCAATGAAGATGAATTCATGCGACGGTGCCAAGCAACTTATAAGCTTGGTATTGAGTTCATCGATTGGTTACACGAGGATCACCGCTATTGGCATCCTTTTGGCCTCTGCGGCGGTCAGTTGGACAACCTTGATCTATTTCATTTCTGGCTGAAACGTAAACGCGAAACTCAAAATCAAGAGGAGTATGCTGCTTATTCCCTGCAGGCTTTGCTGGCGGAAGCAGGGAAAGTACATCGAACAATCGGCGGCAATCCCATTGTTCAAAACTATGCTTTTCATCTCGACGCCGCTGCCTTTGCAAACTACCTGCAATCGATTGCAACAAAGCACGGCGTTCGGCATGTTTCGGCAGACGTGCAGCAAGTCGAGACAAATGACAATGGCTGGATCAAGGGCGTTGAACTAACAGATGGTCGAATGGTTCAAGCTGACCTCTACCTGGATTGCACCGGAAGCAGAGGGCTACTGATCGAGCAAGGCCTGCAAGACCCTTACGTCGACTGGTCGGAAACGCTGCTTTGTGATCGAGCTGCCGTGGTCTCTCTTCCCGTCGACCCGCAGATGCCTCCCTATACTCAGGCAACCGCAGCGTCCGCGGGTTGGATCTGGCGAATTCCACTGCAGAATCGAGTAGGTTGCGGATATGTTTACTCCAATGCTCACCTCTCAGAAACTGCCGCGACGCATGAATTACTTGAATTCACCGGATTGCCGGATCGTGCCGAGTCCTCCGTTCGGCACCTACCCATGCGAGTCGGTCGCCGTAAAACCTTTTGGAAGTCGAACTGTGTTTCCATCGGCCTATCCTCTGGATTTATTGAACCTCTCGAATCGACAGGAATATTTTTGGTTCAGCGAGCGCTGGAGGTACTGCTTGACTGCTTTCCAGATCAAAACTGTCATGAAACATTGCGACAGCTCTTTAACGATCGGCTTGAGGAAGCCTACGAGGAAACTCGAGACTTTGTGTTGTTACACTACCTCCTTTCACGGCGCAACGATTCACCGTTTTGGTCAGCTGCCCGCGACGTGCCCATCCCGACTTCGCTGGCCGATCGACTTCAACGATATGATGAAACCGCTATGATTCTTGAATCCGCGCATCCTGTGTTTCGAGAAATGAATTTTTATTACATTTATGCCGGAAATCAGCGACTGCCAAAACGTCACCACGCACGAGCCAACTTCTCAAATTTCGAATCTGTTTGCCAGCTGCTCGATCGCATCAAGACGAACAATCACAAACTGGTTAAGCAGATGCCTGGGCATGCCGAATTCCTCGACGATCTATTGAGTAAATAGTCCCTGTCTAACAGCAAACATAAACCTCATGACCATGAGATCGACCGGTCGTGAGAGCGTAAAGCAAAGAACACTGGAGGGCTTCCATCGTGGGCGAGCTGCTCCCTTTTGCGAATCGCGTCGCCATTGAGCAGCACGAGACTGGCTCAAATCCAACAATCCGATCAGGGGTTTGGTAAAATCCGGCTTCTCCTGCCCGCTAACCGACGAGGAACTGATTGATGTCCCCCAAAAATGCTTCGCGATTCTGGTTATCTCTGGCAGTTACAGCAACATGGCTCATCACGCCTTCCGGCAAGGCAGACGAATCTAAAACAAGAAAGATTCAGTCGCTTCAAGTCAGTGACACATCCGTAACGGAGATTCTTAAGCATCTCGGTGCCCAGCTCGAGCATGGAACCTCATCCAAACAAATTGCCAGCTACGAAAATCTCTTCAATCGAACAGACCCCAATCAGGACGGAAAACACTCAAAACGAGAATACGTTGAGCAGGGCCAATATCTAACGCCCCGAGCAAGAGCCGGCATCTTTCAGGCTGCGGATGAAAACGCCGATGACTTCGTCACAAGAGACGAATATGTCTTAAATCGAATCATCACCGACGAAGCCAAATCCCTGATTCAGGGCATGGACCACAGCAAAGACGGTCTCGTTGACCGAGCCGAATTTGTCAACCGGACAATAGATCAATTGTCCGATCCGAAACTTGCCAATCAGGTTTTCTCTGCCTTGGATACAAACGAAAATGGTCAGATCACCATTCCAGAATATCTCCAAGTATGGGGCCGCTGGGCGCGTTCCGGACAACCAACCGCCGCAACGCGCATCATCGCTCGAAAAGAAAAGCTGAAGGACGCAACATCAAAACGCCAGTCGACTCCGCCAAAATGATCGTCCACGTCGGGCAACTTCCCAAACCGCAGTTCGAATCCAGCCCCGTTAGACACCCTTGAGCACCCGCCCTAGCCGCCAGCGGTCACTGGCTCCCTCTCAGTGAGCCGTCGAGCAACATGCTCAGTTCGTACCGAGCAATCAACCAAAGCACACCTCCCATCCGAATCCATCGCACCGTTCGCGCCGCGCCCCCCGACTGCTCCAGAAGGCGAGACAGACCGACACCATCTTCACTAGGAATCAGGAAAAATCTCAACACCAGCAGTGCGCGCAACAATTAAATTCGCATTTTCTTGCCGCGACGGGTGCTCAAACTGGGTTTCGCGCATATCATGCCGTGGCGCTTTCGCGGACTGTGATCGCAGGAAGATCGATATTGGGAGACCAATACGGCGGACTCGAAGGCCTACCAAGACGTGAGGCGAGCCAGACCCTTCGCCCCAAACATCTCCTATCCGATCGCCTTCAAACAAAACCAACACAGTGAGCTTCCCATGAAATCTGCATTGCTCATCCTCAGCACCGTTCTCTGTCTCCCAACCGTCGTCTTTGCAGGCGATCGCATGCTGTTCACTTTTGATCGCCCTGATTCGGCATCCAGGTGGCGAGCAGTAAACGATACCGTCATGGGAGGACGCTCGGACGGTCGCTTCAAAATCAACGATCAACAACAGTTTGAGTTTTACGGTAACCTGTCACTCGAAAACAACGGCGGATTCGCTTCCGTCCGAAGCCGGGGAGGACGTTTGGGTTTGGTGACAGGCGATACAATCGTCGCAAAGGTTCGTGGAGACGGTCGCAAATACAGTATGAGTCTCTACACGCCCCAACGAAGAATGGCTTTTTCTTATCGCGCGAGCTTCCAGACGAAGCCGGACGAGTGGATGATCGTAAGGCTTCCCCTCGACAAGTTCGTGGCCACTTCATTCGGTAGAGTCTTACCGGGCCGGCAACTCGATCCCCGCACGGTAGTCGGTATTGGTCTCTTCCTCGGTGACAAGAAGCCCGGTCCGTTCGAACTAGAAGTCGATTGGATCAAGGCAACACAAACCGATCTCCGACCGGTTAGTTCTGGAAAGTAACCGCAGCGAACAGCTTGGTGAGAGGGATCGTTGCTGTCGGACAGTGGGTCATCTCACCGATGTCGCCGCAAAGCTTGGCAACCTACCAACAGTCCAATCCACAACAAGCTGAGGGAGGATGGCTCCGGCACCAGTGAAAAACTCCAAACGTCATTGTCGACGTTGAGATAGTTGACTGGATCAACCGGGTTGAAGGTCTCCCGATCGCCACCGAAGGAGTAAATGGCATCCTGCCCGTCCGCTGTTGAAGCAACAAGCGCGTCAAAGTCGTACTTGACATCTCCTGGCGAGCTTGCATTCCAGGATTCCTGTTCAAGCATTTCCCAGGTAACGCCATTCGGACTACTCCACATATCCATTGGATTAGCAGGCTTGAATGGATCGGTCGGGTCCACGCTGAGTCCGAAACCGCCGAAGACGACGATCTCGTCTTCCAGAAGTACGGCTTGGTGTCCAGGCCGAGCCGGCCACCCGGCAGATTCTGTCACGAGTTCCCAGCTTTCGCCATCTTGTGTTCTCCAGACGTCGTTAAAATACGGTGGACAACGGGGGCCCGAGTCACAAGTAAATCCGTCCTCTCCTCCGAGCAAATAAATAAAGTCATCTTTTACGACCACGGCGGCCCCAGCACGGGGCATCCAAGGAGCCGCGTCAGTCACTTGCTGCCAATCAGCGCCGTCGTTGCTAGATTTCCAGACATCATTGAAATAGATCCTTGGAGGCCCCTGAGGTCCGACGATGGCCGCATCATCATTGGTCGAACCGCCCAGCACATAAATCTCATCCCGGAACACAATGCTGCTCAATCCGGCGCGACCCGCCCAACCTGAATCCATCGTTTTCGCAGTCCAGTTAATTCCGTCTGAACTACTCCAGACATCGTTAAAAAATTCTGAGCTCGGGATTTGCGGTGGACCAAAGGGAGCAGGATTATCAATGATGTTAAAATTCTGACCGCCCAAAACATACATCTCGTCACCCTTGGTGACGCTCTGAAAGTAAGCACGGGCTGACCAATGTCCCGCATTATCGGTTGCTAAGATTTCCTGCCAACTCGCACCTCGGTCATCACTCTTCCAAACATCGCCCCACAGATTACTCGCCCCAAATACAGGAACATCGACGGGGTTTAATGGAGTGCGTCCGCCCATTAGATAAAACTGGTCGTTCAGTTCGACCACTTGCAGTCCGGCTCGCGGTGTCCACGCTGCACTTGAATTCACGACATCCCATTGATAGTCGCTGAATTCAGCAGATTTCACTTCGAGTGACAGGATTGAAAAAAAACCGAAAATCACGAGCGACCAACTAATTCCATGCAGCGGTTGCTTGTCGTGCTTTCCAAACGAGAACATTTCGACGAGCATATTTTGTACCTGAATCAAAAGATAACCAAAGTAACTGAACTCCATTAACCTAAACGGCAATCAGCGAATCGTCAAAGCGCTTCATGAAAACACAAGCGAGTCGAGACATTTTTTTTGACAGGTTTACGTCAGCACTTGGATGTCATCGCAATTTGGTGGCCAACCATTCGAAACCGCTCACGCGCAAGCAAGAAAAAAAAATAATGAAATCCGGTTAGCATGTTTACCAGCGATCGCAACGCTTACGCGTTAGCTCGATCAAGAGCTGGACAGAATCGCTCCCAACGTATGCGTTACACCGCGAGCAGAGCTGACAGGGTCTAGAATCGACCGAGATGAATCGGGCCCAAAAAAAGCGATCTTCCAATAATTTTGGAAGATCGCTTTACCATCTGTCTTGGGGGCGGTAACCATCCACCGAGGTGAAGGGTTACCCAATAGTTAAAACTACGAGACAACCTGCGGGGAACGAGGTCCGGCAGCTCGCACTGCCGCACTGACTCCTTCCGAGTAGGTCTTAAAATTCTCATGGAACAAACGGGCAAGCTTAGCTGCGACTTGGTCGTAGGCCTCTGAATCCGCCCAAGTGTTACGAGGAACGAGGATTTCATCCGGGACACCTGGACATTTCTTCACGACATCCAGCCCAAAGAAGGGCTCACGTTCAACAGGAGCATTAGACAGGTCGCCGCAATGCACTGCATTAACAATTGCGCGTGTGTAGGCAAGCTTAATTCGCTCACCAACGCCATGAGAACCTCCGCTCCAGCCGGTGTTGATTAACCAGACATTGGCGTTACTTTTCACGATTTTTTTCGACAACAATTCAGCATATTTGCCTGGATGCCAAACGAGAAATGGTCCGCCAAAGCAAGGCGAAAAAGTCGCCTCAGGTTCAGTCACACCTACTTCTGTACCGGCGACTTTCGCCGTGTACCCGCTGATGAAGTGGTATTCAGCCTGTTCGGGAGTCAGCCGACTGACAGGCGGCAAGACCCCGAATGCATCACAAGTCAAAAACACGATATCCGTGGGATGATCGGCCATACAGGGAATTCGCGCATTTGAAATAAATTCAATCGGATAGGATCCGCGGGTATTCTCGGTGATGCTTGAGTTGGCAAAATCAACGTGGTGATCCGCCTCGTCATAAACGACATTCTCTAGAACCGCACCGTACTTGAGCGCGTCAAAAATATCAGGTTCGGCTTCGCAGGTTAGATAGATGGCTTTCGCGTAGCAGCCTCCTTCGATATTAAAAATCCCGCTGTCGGTCCAACAGTGCTCGTCATCACCAATCAATTGACGATTGGGATCTGCTGAGAGTGTCGTCTTCCCAGTCCCTGAAAGTCCGAACAATATCGACGATTCACCGGTCTTCGGATTAGCAGTCGCCGAACAGTGCATCGGCAATACGTCCTGTTTCGGCATGAGATAATTGGCAAGCGTAAAAACAGCTTTTTTCATTTCGCCGGCATATTGAGTGCCCAAAATCACAACCTCACGACGTTCAAGGCTTAAATCGACACTCGTCTTGGACGTCATGCTTTCCGTGTAACGATTGGCGGGGAAAGCACCGGAGTTCAAGATCACACAGTCCGGCTCACCAAAATCTTCTAATTCTTCGCGGGTCGGGCGAATCAACATATTGTGCATAAAGAGTGCATGATAGGGACGGGCACAAATGACACGCACTTTTAAACGGTACGCCGGATCCCAACCGGCAAAAGCATCGACGACATAGAGCCGTTCACGGGTGTTCAAATAATCGATCGCCCGTTCTCGATTGACGTAAAACACATTTTCGTCGAGACCAATATTGATCGGCCCCCACCATACGTCATCGGCCGAATCAGGATGACGTACGACTCGCTTGTCTTTGGGTGACCGCCCGGTTTTGTCACCGGAATAGGCTATTAACGCTCCCGTATCAGACAGGGTCGCACCCTTTTCATAGCGTAGTGACTCTTGATACAGCTCAGCCGGAGAAACATTTCGCAACACTTTGTCGACGTCGATTCCATACTCGTGTAAGTCAAACATTCTCGTTACCCTCTTCTGATCTTCCTCTGACAATTGACCTTCGTTGTTAAGGAAACGACCGTATGAAGACCGTTCTATCGAGTCTACGCCTTTGGATCAATTTCGGGGGTAGAATCCTACGGATTTCATAGCGAGATCGATCACCTTATGTTTCCACATGGGTGAATACTACGGGTGAGCCGGCAAAGTTCACCACGAAAAGACCGGAATTTTCGATAGAAGCGTAAGGCGCGTTTCGACCGACGATTAATGCAACGCGACCCCGGGTCGGATTTTCGAAAAAACGACGCAGCTGAAAGCCCCCATCAGCAGCCGCAACAAGCCGGCGTTCCAGCCTGAAAACGGCTCACAAATCGACTTAAAATAGCAGTTCACCACTCGTCGCCGAGCCACTGCACCGTCAGCTGTGAGCCAATGCCAAGCGAAGAACGCGCTTCCAATCTGCTAGCGGCTGACAGCCTCCGCTTTCGTTTCCCGACTGAAGTCAGATGGTCGCTTGACAGTTGGGGCGATCGAACTCGCCACCTAGTCGCTGATCTTTCTCGAGCGGATATTCAAAACGATTTCGGTCAGAAGCGGGAACAAAGCGTGGTGAGATTTGCAATCACTTTCGATCGATTATTGAGGCCATTTCCAGATCACCAATTCGTTACCTGATTGAATTTTCTCAACTGATCAGTTCCGTCGCTGTCGGCATCCCAAATCCCCAGATCGCAGCTTCCAGATCGAGCCGTCCCAAAACCAGCTGTCTCGCAAAGATGCGGTAACCGCATGACCTACCTCATGCCAATTTCCCCAGCGGGGGTACGATCCAGCGGGCAGCGTCGATGTATTTGGCATACGATCAGCGGTGCCACTTCTGCCAAGCAAATCTGGCACTCCGATCCGGTTTAACAAATCCGGTCAAGCATGCGACGTGCACCAGGCCAAGAGCGTCACGGGGGATCCCTTCCAGCTTGAGCGATCCATCATCGCTGATGGTGATGACCCTATCAGGACCTCTTATCAATCGTCCCGTTGAACTGACTTTGCTTCTCTGCATCAGCGAGCGCGGAAGCCGCCACGTGAAAACCTAACTCTCGGTAGACTTCAAATCGCGTCTCGTCAAAAAATTGATCGGCAGTCGACTCATGAGGAAAGGCGTTTACTTTTCGCTTATAGAATCGAATGTATTCAGGCTCGTCACCTGTGTAGGAGAGTTTGAGATAGATCAACGTGCCCTGCTTACCGTCTCGATAGGTAATGTTCCCGATCGCAAAGTGTTTTTTCGAAACGCCATGCTTGTCAGGCAAGATATCCGCTAGATCAATTTCAATTCGAACGTCCAAGTCGATACTCGCATAGCGTTGCAGAGTGGTTAAGTCGAAGAATTCGAAATTGGGATCGGCGCTTCCGTCGACACAGATAATCGTTCGACACCTTCGTTTCAGCAATTCATAGACTCCCAAGTTTTCAATATGCCCTCCATCAGAACAATTCACAAATCGACCTCGATCACTGACAACACCGCAAGCTTCGGACAGAAGGGAAAACAGTCCCGGATTTCGTTGCACAAGCCAATCGGTCCAAGTCGCTCCATGCAGACGTCGCGGACTAGGTAACCAATAGGCTAAACGGACATTGAGCATTGCCAGGAAAAAGGTAATGGACCGCACCGTTTTGGCACCCATCATCGGTCCAGCGGCAGCAGCAGAAATAGCCATCGCACTCCCTAAATCAAGATTGTTATCAACTTGTTCCATTTGTTGAGTTTGACAATAACTTGTGTATTCGCTCCCGCTATATCTTTTCGACAGCAAGAATGGAACCGTCTTGCGTTGGCGAAGCTGTGGATCTCGACTTCCTTGCAGATTCAATGCCGTATTAACCAGATGATAGGGAGCCGTACTATGCTCCCCGCCAAGCTGGCTAAGCCGCAAGGAATCGGCCGACTCGAGACCATCGTCGCCACCCCGAATTAAGAAAGTCCGACTCAAACGATCCCGGTAAAAAGGATGGAGTGATGTCCGGTTCACATTAACGAACAAGTAATTGAAGAGCCACAACACACAAGCGGCGAGATAAATATCCCACTCGGTCCGAAATCGCAGAATTGACAACTCGGGTATCCAAGCCTCACTTTTGCGGTCGGGCCGCAACTCAATGGTGAGCTGCTCGCTTCGACGCGTTGTCAATCGCCGCAAGATGGGCGAACGATTCCACCATTCTGTTTGGGGCGCAGATACTCGGTACAGTTTCAAAGCCGTCGTTTGAATTTGGTCAGGATCGATGGCCGCATAGTCAATCCGATAGTCTTCAAACCGTTGCTGTTTACGCGTCAAGATCTCACTTACGATCTTATCGAGAGCCGTTGTGTCCCCAGTCGCTGCATATCGTGCCAAGGCAGCCCGATATTCGGTCAAGACGTTCCTGTCGATCTGAGGTGAATTCACGACAAAAACACAACAAAACATGAAAACGGCTAACAACGTCAACGGTGCGAGAATCCCACATGCCCAAAGTAGCACCGTGCGCCGATAACGAACCGCACCGAAAACGAAGCTTATCACAACCACCACAACCACCCAAAATAACCAGCTACGATAGCCAAGCCCGATATGAGTCTGAAGCCAATGGCGAATGCTATTGAATACGGCCGTCGAGTTATTATCGATCAGAAACTCAAGCCCTCCCAGAACAGGCAGAGCTAACAATGAGAAAACGGCAAAGACCAAACAGGCTCCGGCCCGTCGGTCAGCCCGATCGCGTTGTTCCCAGTTCAACCGGCGCAACTGCCGGACTGGCCGCAAAAACACGGTCAAGATAAGCGGCGCTACACCAAGTAACGCGAGCATAAAGCTCGGCATAGGTAACGACATCCACTCGGTTACTTCAAAAAACACTTCCGTTATAAACACTAACAAGATGATCAACGGCAACAACATCAAGAATGTTTGCAATACACCGATCATGAAGAGCGATGGCATGCGGACACCATTAAACAATCCTCCGGGAACCAAGAAATTGCTGTTATTCCGAAGATGATTCAATGCTGGCGGCTCTTCCACACCGTCGCGATGCACTAGTAACTGCTCGCCACCATGACCCTCCGCCATCAATGCACTCAAACACGCCCCCGTATAACCGCCACCTGACACGGTGGAGAGATAATCAACATATTTGAAAAGTCCGCGTTTGATCAAGAATTGAGTAACGCCCAAACTGAACGAAGCAGCGCGTATACCGCCTCCCGAAAATGCCAGTCCGGTAAGATCGAGGTCTGCGCTGGGCCCTGTTTCGCCTGCGTCTTCTGGCAATTTCCGTTGATCGTTCGCTTCACGACGACGACGACGTATTTCCTCGATTTCTGCCGGAAATACGGCTGACCGAAAATCCTCGCCCTCAAAATTACGGTGCATAAATCCCCTTATTGCCAGCCATTTCCAGATTCTTGATGACGGATTTCAAACCACTTGTAGTCGCATCAGTCTCACCGCAAGCCTAAGTCTTGTCAAACCGAACCGGATTCAAAGCCTAAAACTTCGTCACGCGAAATTGATTCGCTCAATATTGCAGCCGCAGCTTGGCATCGAATGCTTTTAAGTTCAGGTACCAATCCCAGGCAGACAGCGATCCTGCATCACCAACGTCAGCCGCTACATTCACTGAAAGCTACAATCTAATGTAGATTTTGATCAACTGTTCCACTCATTTCATGGGGCAGAACAGCCCCGTCGAACGTTGCCCTTCCAGCGGCACTCGAATACAGCCAAGGAGCCAGATTGGCAGGCAACGAAACGAGAGAAAAACAGATTATGAGTGGTCCCGATTACTCCTTTGGTGCCGAACCATCCGCAAACGCTAGTCATGATTTGATTTTGACTGCTATGATTTTCCCATTGGACACCGCAACCCCTCACGCTGAACGGCAATGAATCATTGCGATGCGAACCATTCAACCCTCTAAGGGCTAGGAAACAAATGGCTGCCAGTCCAGACCTAGCCTCTTCTCTCGAATCGTCACCGGTCGAATCTCTTCGTGACGAAGTTGTCCTCCGAGGTTGGCAGCTCTCGCCATCAGAACAAAGGTAATCACGGTCAGCACAGAGGTCACAACAAGCGACCAAACGGGAAGACGCCGACTACCTCGACCAAGATAAAGGCCCAGCATCGACGCGAGTCCCAACAGAAAGATCGCGGATGTCGCTTGATCGGCTGCCTGCTCATGAGCCTGGGCAATGTCGGCGGGCATCCAGTCCGCCTCTGCCATCGATTCATAGGCAAAATCGCCGGTGAATTTAATCGGAATTGAGATCACCGTCAAAGTCACGAAGGCAATTAGGCTCAACCGCGTTAATTCCGGACTTCGCTTCGCGAACGCTATGACAAAGAGTATCCCGACAAAAAGCGTTCCCAGAACCGGGATGTGATTCAGAGCTAAATGAAGATGGACCCAAGTCATGCATCAGTCGCCTGTTCTTACGTGAAAGGTCAGATTGTCTCCTGCGACCTCAATCCTGTCAAACATGGCGTCAGCCATGGAAGTGTGGTCAGGTCAAAACAGAGGGCAACCCTCAGCGTCGACTACGACGGAGCAACACACGAATTGGAGACACGCTCAACGAATCAAAATCGAATTAGATCCGCTTGCCTTTGCCATTTTCATTTTTCGCATTTAACCGCTCCCTCGATCAGATCGATTCGCTTGACGCTGGTGAAGCTTTGGATCAATCTCAAAGTCGAGTCCCCGAACGGATCCATCGCAAAACACAGCGTACCAAACGGCATGTGGCCCACCAAACCTGAGAGACAATGACATCTCGTCATCAAGTCCATCATTCCTCGGCATAATCTCCGGATTACAATAGCGATTCAGATCGATACTGTAACCAGCGTACATACTTTCATTGTCGCCGCTATCCTCTCCATTCTGGTAATCTCTCACAAAAAGATATTTCTCTGCGGCGAACAGTGTTTTCGTACTTCCATCGCGGATGTGCTTATCACGAATCGAACTCCTAATAAAACTAACTCCATTGTATTTTCGCGTTTCGGGCCAATCGAATTCCCTAGCATCTTCCAGCGAATCGGGTCCAAAGATGGGTACGGGTCCGACGAAGCTACCCGAGTTCACCGCATAACAGGCTCGCGCTACCTGTTCGACGGAGCTTCCATCACGCGGACTGCGAATGTGTTCCGATGGTCCAGCAATCGGCCAAGCCCGTGACTCACGACGCGTCGGACAAGTAAATACAGTGAGCGGTGATTGAAGTCGACGCGAGGTTGCTTCCCGACGAGTGTCCCCCGTGGCATTCCGTCCCAATTCATGGAGTGTATTTTCTTCCAAGTAAGGAAGAATGTTATAGATCCAACCACCGGGCTGATTGCGACCGTAACCCATCTCAGGAATTCCCACCCAAGCCGCACCCCATCCACCTGAAGGATATTCTTGATGAGCAGCAACATACGACAAGGCGGCCAAGCCAATCTGCTTTAGATTATTGGAACACTGCATACGACGAGCTGCTTCTCTGGCAGCATTGACAGCCGGCAACAACAGCAGGACCAAAATACCAACAATCGCGATTACAACCAGTAATTCAACAAGCGTAAAAGCACGGGTCGATCGTTTTCTCAGCACGTTTTGTTTTCCCGGTCACAGAATGAGGCTGACAAAGAAACACCATCAGACAGGACGTCCGTCCATGAACTTATCAGAAAACGGATCAACCATTCGTATCGTATTGTAAGATCGGAGACAAAACAGCAAATGAATGCGGACTATTTCATACCGCGCAGGATTGGCAAACTCGTTGTCTTCATGGAAAGATTGCGCAGCCTCCGCACAATCACACCATTCCCATCGAAGTCAAATGTAATTTCAAGCCGAGCAGGCGTTTCATAAAAGCATAGATGGATCTGATAGGTGTTACCATCCGTCCAAGCACCGCTTCCAGCTACCCCCACATTCGTTTCGCTTGGCAATCTGTCTGCCAAACTACCAATCGACGGCATGCGTTTCTTTATCCATTCACCATGGCCACAAACAAAATCGAAGCGACCTGTTTTGGCTTGGATAGAAAGCGTTGTCTGATCTCCAGTAAAATCGAGCGACATGGATTCCACACCTTCCGCATTGCTGGGAAATTTGAATTGTTGGCCGTCAATTTCCTGCTGGATTTGCGACATCGATTTTCCGACGACGGCTGGCAGGCGAAGCGTTTGCAACCGATCATGCAAGGCTTTTTTTACGCGACGATTTGGCAGCAACGGCGCGGATGAAAACCCCGGCAGTAAATAATCCCAGGCTTGTTGCATCACTGCGCCCATATCAGCAGTACCACTTGTGATTGCAAGTACGGCATCCTGCGCTGGCAACACAATACAAAACTGACCAAAAGCACCATCGCCTCGGTAACTCGCGTGGCGGCTGCGCCAAAACTGATACCCATAACCTTGATCCCAATCGCTATCAGGACTGCTGCCATTTGATGTTTGACGCGTTGTCGCCGCATCCACCCATTCTGAGGAAATCAACTGCCTTCCATTCCATTCGCCCTTCTGCAAATAGAGTTGACCAAAACGCGCAATATCTTCGGTGCGCAGGTTCAAACCAAACCCACCATGGCAAATTCCCTCCGAACTTTCCGTCCAGATCGGTGGCTTGATTCCTAACGGATCGAACAACCTTACTTGCAGGTAGTCTACGAGCTTTTCTCCAGTGACCTTCTGCAAGATCGCCGAGCACATGTAGGTTGCGGGCGTGTTGTAGAGAAAATGCGTGCCCGGCTTGTGCTTCACCGGTAATTCCAAAAACTGTTTCGAAATCGGCATCGCGGAATCCAAGGAGATTCGCTGGAGATCGCTCGCATCGTGCCCACTGCACATCGACAAGAGATCTCGAATTCGCATGCTTTTCAAAAATGGACTTGGCTGCGGCGGCAATTCATCAACAAAAAACGATACCACCGTATCATCCAGGCTTAATTTCCCTTCTGCCACAGCCAATCCAACTGCAGTTGCTGTGAAGCTTTTGCTAAGCGAGTACAACTGATGGGGGTCTTCCGCTGCATAGGGCGCCCACCAGCCTTCCGCGACAACGGCCCCATGTCTCAGCAACATAAAGCTATGAACCGAGTCGATCTTATCTAACGCTTCGACGAAATCGAGAATTGCTTGAGACGACACACCTTGGGTTTCCGGGTTACTCCGCGGCAAATCCGACTTGATTTCCTTGATTCGAATGTTTCGATATTCAACTTGGCCTCGATCTCCCTCGACTCCAATCGGACCATTCGCCGGAATCACGAAAGCCTGCTCTAAGAGTTCACCATTGCAGGTACACACGGCAACATTATTTTTCACAACAACGACTAACTCATTCCAATCCAAGTGGCGAAACTTTTTCAATTCTCGATAAGGACCTGCTAACAAGTAATCACGACACTGCAATTGTCGTCCACGAAGAAACACACCACTGTCCGCATTTGGACTCGCTCGGAATTCCAACTTCAACACAAAATCGTTTGGAAATTCACGTTTCGTCCACAACTGTTGAATCTTGCGGCCCTCCGGTGGCGTCGTCACAATTAGTCGACCTGACTTGGCCACAAAACGACCGTTGGTAGTTGAAATCTCGCCGGCGAAATCGACCGACTCGGTCAAGATCGGCCAAGGAGGCGCATTGGGGTCGCTCGCGTGCCAATTTGCTCGCGTTGTTTTGTCAGCTTCGCTACTAGGACGAAATTGCCAATCGGTCAGATCCCGTCCATTCAAAAGGCTTTCGTACCCGACAGGTAATTCCTGACTCAAGACATCTCTTTCGAGAAATCCGTGCGTCGCCAAAATTGGTCGCAACGCAGCGCCCCATTTCGCATAACCCAATGCATTGGGATGGAGCAAATCGGGAAACTCTTCGAGCTTGGCATCACCGTCAGCATTGGCAAACAATGTCCAGGTATCCAGCAACGTAATCTGTGAATCACCTTTGACAGCCTCCGCAAAAAGCCGATTAATTTCCCGAATCTTGGCTGAAGGTCGTTTTTTCGCCTCCGAGCTGGGAAAAACACGGCAGAGCACAATCGGCATTTGACGGTTGTGTTTTTTCAAGTCTGCAAGGATTAGCTTGAGATTGCCAGCGATCAGAGCCGGTGCTGCACCCTCCTCTAAATCATTCGTCCCCATCAAGATCACAACTCCGGCCGGATTTAAGGCCACCACATCCTCTTTTAATCGCAGCAGCATCCCCCGCGTCGTATCGCCACTAATTCCGCGATTAGCAACTTTCACACCAGGAAATTCGTTTGCTAAGTTCGAACCCCAACCTTGCGTAATGGAATCGCCAAGAAAAACCAGCGCGCCTTGATCTGCCGCAACCGCTTGCGACCATTGAAGGCGACGGTGCTCCCACAGCTTCTGAAACCATGGGTAACGGCGTATCGGACCACTTCCCAGCAACCCCTCATCTGTCGCAGGAATCGCGAGACTCGAAGGCTCAGCGAGATTATCTACAGGCTGTGCAGACAGGATGTAAGGAAACATTAAAAGGAATGCAACAAGACACATTCGTTTTCCATAAGTGATCATAATCTTCCAATTTCGTAAAAGACGACAACTACCTGAAGGGCGTAGTAGGACAATCCTTATTGTAGATCATGAGATCCTGCACCTGCAGAACACACGGCCCCGTTGACGAGACCCAAGGCCCCGCATTACCACCGCCACGTCTCGGTCTTATCTGAACGGGGCGGCATGCCAATCAGCGATCGTTCCGATAACTCGCGACCAGCAGATATTGATCATCGTTCAATTAGATCAGGCATGCATCGCTGGATTCCCAAACGGCAGAATGCTTGATGCGATAACTCAAGCGAACAAAGCAGTTTGCGACAACGGCCGTTTCCCTGATTTTCTACTTTGGAAGTCTTAACGGCGGTGACGAAACTTACTGGCCAAAAAGAGGAAACCCACGATCAACAGGCTCGCGGAACTCGGCTCCGGAATAGCATGAGAAAACATCCAGTCATACATTTCGGGTGTGTCGTAGACGCGACCCCAAATCACATGGTCTCCGAGCGGATATTCCGTATAGTTCAGGTCGAGTAAATCGTTTGAGAACTCAATCGTTGTCTCACGATCTCTCCGTGAAGGAAACTCTGCAATCATCGGCTCTCCTGCCGACTCCAAGATATTGTTCACGACATTTTGACTGTTGCGCGCTGGTACGAGGTTGTCATTTCTCGCGTGAAATGCCCAGGTCGGTGTCGCAGCCATGCTCGTGGGGTCAAAGTCAGCAGCAGTTCGAACACCGGCGATAGGAACCGCAGCGGCAAATCGATCGGGAGCACGACTCGCCATATTCCAAGCCCCGCCGCCTCCCATGGAAAGTCCAGTAATATAAATCCGATCGCCGTCAGCGTTTTGCTCATCGAGAATACGGTCAACCATTGCCATCACGCTGTCAGTGCGCTGTTCGTCATTCCAGTTAGAAATTGAACCGACTCTCGTCGTCGCCTGCGGCGCATAAAGAAACGTCCCACGCTCTTTGGCTGCCGCCAGTAGATTATCGATATTCCCATTGATCTGATTTCGATTGTCAGTCCCCGTCTCACCCGCGCCATGAAGAAAAAGAATTACTGGCCGACCAGTCGCATGAGTTTCTGCCTCGGGCGGTACGTACAATCGACCCGGTAAATCTTCCATACTGAAATCGATAAAATCATCGACGTCAGCGGAATAGCCGATCGACGAGTGATTCAGATGCAAAATCACAATAAGAAACAAGAACTTAGGCACATGTCGCGACATCATTCTCTCCTTAAGCTACAGACTCGCTCTCCTTAAGCTACAGACTCGTCATCCTTACGCTCTTTGGCAGCGGGTGAAAAATCTCATGTTTGAATTGCTGTTGCCCCTACTGCGCAAAAAAAACCCGAATCGCTCTAGGCTATTCAACCAGCGCTGAAATTGGGCGCTGAATGCAGTCTCTAGAACAAATCCGGGGTCGTTAGCTTTACCTCGAAAGGCATGACATTTTGAGTTCGCCTACTGAACTCAAGAATGATTGAACATAAAAAACAAACGGTATTCTTTAACAAACATCGAGAAACAAATCGAAATTAATGGCTCAACAATATTCGTCTTCCATGCCCTTCTCAGCGGTAACAAAAAAGCCACGCTCAACACGAGCGTGGCTTTTGTTGAATAACAAACTAATTGCTAGTGTTACGAACGTTTTCGCAAACCGAGCAAAGCGATTAAGCCGAGGCACATTAGCGTAGCCGTGGCCGGTTCTGGCACAGCTGCTGCGGCGGCACGTGGGCCCTGTTCGTATCCGCCAGCTGAGAAGGCAGTTACAAAGTCGCCACTATCGAAAACCAGGTCACCATTCCAATCGCCTTGGGCGTAACCGGCCGCACCACCCGTCTCGTATTTGGCGGCACTAAACACAGCAACAAAGTCACCACTGTTGAATTCGCCGTCAAAATTGGAATCGCCAATGTACGAATTTTGGATTTGAACAGTCCAAGCGATTCGGTCATCGAGATTCGTTACGCCATTTCCATCAAGGTCACCCTTGGGATCATTGTCCGCCATGTATTGGCTTTGAACGTCGAGGTCGGCAGCTGTAATTGCGCCGTCTCCATCGTAATCACCTTCGACACCCGTAACCTCATCCGACAGTAACAGCGGAACGTTCCAACAGGTCTCTCCACAACCAAACGGTGAACCAGCACCATCGGCGTGCCACATCAAGTGATGACCCGTCTGTCCAGCCAAGTTGTCGTCTTCGTCATTATCGTCGATGGCCGTGTTGATCATGATGTAGTCGCCAGTAGCAGCCGGAATCGGCTCACCTTCATCGCCACCTGCGGTGTCGAGCGATGCCAGCGGAATTTCGATTTCAACGACGTATCCCAATTCGTTCTCGTTAGGAATACCAGCGCTGTAAAACTCGCCTTCTTCCGGACCTGGCTCGGTGAGAACTGAAATACCGGCAGTTGAACCGCGATTGTTGAATTCGGGATCTTCATCGCCATCGAAAGCATCAACGTAGATCTGAAATTTACCGGGACCCCAAGGATCGCCGGAATCAAGGTCAGCATTGATAAAGATCTCAACACCATCGTTCCTAAACGAAGCACCTGGTTCCAAGTCAAGGAAGTCATCAGTGACGTCAAATGCCACAAACAGTGAATCTTCTGTGTGTGCAAAGTGAATCATGGTCGTTAGATCGGGATCACCATCATTCAGATTGTCAAGATTCGGCCACGAGTGACCGGGATTCTCATTATCTGCATAGGTGAAAAAACATTGATTCGCATACTCGCCCTCAGTGATCACGCCATCCGCGATCGGACTGGCCGACATAAATGGGGCGGCAACTGCAAATTCAGGATCTTCAAGAAGACCGATGTCATCAACATTGAAGACCGAAGCGTCAAGCGAAATTGTACATTCCCCATCGCCTAGCTGAGCACTCGACGTGCCCGCTAATTGCAGTAAGAGTGCGACAGTCGCACAAGCTTTAAGTAAACGCATTCTCATTAGACTCCTGTTTCAAAGGACGTATTTACCATGGACGACACCAGATCAATCGCCTGGCGCAATTGTCGACTTGCTTCCACAATTGAAAATTTCGACAGCATAGCCACTGCGATCGTTCATCTAAACGGTTCCCCAGAGTCTACCCACGACGCAAAGATTCAGCAATTGTTTTAAACTTTATGAAGATCGGAATTAAGAAGATAAGTCGCTTTCACTCGGGCTTAACGTTAAGAGAATTGAATACATTAAAATTGATTAATTAATTCTCACTCCATCGCTGGCAAAAGATCAACAATTTAATCCTGCTGAATCACTCGATCGGGTCGGATTTCTGAATGCGTGGACTGGGTCCCATCGGGCCAAAGAACTTTGATTTGTTGCGGTAGTTGACCGTCTCGCAAGCCAAAATGAACATGTGGCTCATGACCGGAAAGGTAACCGGCAGCCGGACCCACAGTTCTCCACGTCCATTGATCGCCCGCCAGCAAACCCACCATCGCTCCGACGGCGTCTCGCCCAAACGAATCGAGCACGCGAAAACGGAGCGACGAGCCCGGTGGACCAATTTGATTTTCAAGTAGTCTCGCTTGACCGCCGTTATTAACCACTAACAGATCCAAATCACCATCGAGATCATAATCAGCCACGGCCACCGCACGACTCGTTTCTACAAGCGCAGTTGAGGTGCCGCCAGCGGGCAGCTGTTCGTCAAATTTACCCCCGCCCACACCGGAAAAGAGTTGATTCGGTTCAGCGAACGGATCACCCGGCAAGAGCGATTCGCGGTTTCTACCAACTCGTCCATTGGCTATATAGAGGTCAAGTAACCCGTCTTGATTCAGATCACCCACCGCAAGTCCGAATCCGGTGTACGCAAAACTGGGGGCCGCGAGGCGGGCCGCTGCGGTTCGATCATCAAAGAATTTTCCTTGATTGACATAAAGGGTATTCGTTTCTTTTCCCAAATGGGTCATCAACAGATCCAAATCACCATCCGACTCCACATCAAACGCCACAACACCCATTCCCGCTTCAGCAGCGCCAACTCCGTTCACGGCGCATCCCATCAACAATGATCGATCGCGAAATTTCCCCGACTTATCTTGTAACCACAGTTGATTGGGAGTTCCATCGTTGGCAACGTAGAAGTCAATTCTTCCATCGGCGTTGAAATCGGCGACGACCGCGCCAAGCCCGTTTCCATAGGCCGCTCCGATTCCACTCTTCAACGTCACATCTTCGAAGGTACCATCACCGCGATTCCGATAAAGCACATCCATCGCAGGAGCCTGATAATGCAAGGGCGAGCAGTAGTCTTGCACATTGTTGTTCGTCCGGCAGTCACCTTCCGTTTCGGGTGACCAGCGAATGTAATTGATTAGCAATAGATCGAGATGTCCATCGAGATCATAGTCAACAAAAGCGGATGCAGTTCCCCACCCATCGTGAGCCACACCACTCTCCTGACTCACATCATCAAACGTCCCATCGCCCTGGTTGCGATAGAGCACATTGGGTCCAACATTCGTCACATAAAGGTCGAGATGACCGTCGCGGTCATAATCACCGACGCTGGCGCCCATCCCGTAACCCGTATCCCCCACACCGGCCTGCTGGGTAACCTCCTCAAAGGTCCCATCACCTTGATTTTGGTAAAGCTGATTACCGGGCAGTTCGCCGGTTTGCGTTAAGTCACCTCCCTGCACGAAATAAAGATCCTGATCGCCATCAGAATCGTAGTCAATCCAAACGGCTCCCCCCCCCATGATTTCGGGTAACCAGTTTCGGATCGGCCCTCGTTGATGTTGAAAATCAATTCCAGCATCCCTCGTTCGATCGACGAACCAAGCCGCTTCTTCATGCGGATGCTCCGAAAAGAGATCTGCTGCTTTTGCATCCGCCTCATCCGTCACTGCCAGCACTTCCTGGGACTCGGCCACCGGCTCCTGCTTGGATTCGCTGGGAGAATTTGAAACGGTTGATGTGCTGCAGCCGGCAAGCGACAGCGTACTCAAGCACAAGCCAATACTTAGCCAAAGGCCATTCATCAGTAGAAGCGTCGCAGCGACAAACGATTTCACGGTTGGCCTAGCCTTTCCTTAACGGTCTTCGCGTATCGAACCAGCATGGGATCAGCAGGGGCCAGTCGCAAAGCTTGAACCAACGCTTTGCGAGCCTCGAGCATCCGATTCATGCGGATCAACGTTTCGATTCGAACATAGTGCGCCGTCAGCACCCAGTTCGCGCGTTCAATGGCAGCTTCGGCATTTTCCAATGCGTCGGGTAACTGGCCATCGTTCAAGTACCACGAAGCCAAGTTGACAAAAGTCGTGCTATTTTGCTCATCCAGCCGTTTGGCTTGCTGCAAGACTTCAAACGAGCGTTCAGCGCGACCACTTTGCAGATAGGCCCCAGCCAATAAGTTAAGCATGGCCAAATTGTCCGGATCTTCGACAAGCGCTGCTTCTAGATTTTCCGCAGCTGCTTGAAATTCTCGATCTCGCATCTGCTGCAACGCGCGTCGGTGTCTGACTCGCAGCGTCACCGCGTATTGTTCACTGCGTTCTTCGAGTTCATCTCGTAAAAATCTTTCTTGAGCGCCTTGGCCTCGCTGCAAAAATCTCACAGCCTCCGACAGACGATCGGCACGTCGCAATGCGGTTCCCATTAAGTAATAGGAGACACGATAAGACGGATCCTTTTTGATGGCTGTATTCAAGACCTTCATCGCTTCGTTCACCTTGTCCTGCTGCAGCATGCACGCAGCGATCCCAGCCAGCGGTTCGGCCGTAGACGGAGCAAGTTGATTTGTACGACGAAATGCAGACTCCGCCTCCGGCAACTGCCCCATCGCGAGTCGGATGTGACCGATGCGTTGATAGGCAGGCGCCAAGTCCGGCGCATCCTCGACCAACGCTTGCAAAACGTCAAGCGATTGTTGCAAATCATCCGTTTCGTAAAGTGCGATGGCCCAATGCAATCGCAGTGACGCATGGGAAGGGTCGATATCGACCGCAGTAGCAAACGCCTCTCTCGCTTCCGGCCACAAACCATTGGCTTCATAAATTAAGCCCAGTTCGGCATGTTCCATCGCAAGATCACTGGGTGCGGAGGCCTCGATGGTGGCCACCTGTTTGTCAATCAAGCGACGAATGACCGGCTCAACTCGTTCCAAATCCGCTGGCAGTGAAATTGCCGGTCCTTCATCGGTCAGATTGTCTGCAACCGACCGATCAACCGACCCCTGCGACTGATCGGCGAGTTCCTGAGATTGCTCGTCTGATGAGCCATGACAGCCAGCAACCACCAACCAACCAAGAAGCATCCCAAACACAAACAGTGTTCGTCCGGCGCGGCTGAGGAGAGGGAGATCACGGCAAGTCGCGATGTCAATCAAATTTCCATCCACAAAAGAAGGTAGCGGGGAAGGGTTGCCCATTCCTTCCATTGAAATCAACTTTGCCAAGATCTACAACCGTTGAATTCGAGGTTTAGGAAAAGGCCCAGCAATCCACATCGCCAAATCGGGCAAACGCTTGCCACCCGGTAAGCTGACAAAAAACCACTGCTTGCCTTCCCCCGATTATCAGCGACGCATGTAGTTCATGCTGACACCGATGCTCTTGAGTGGATCGGGAGAACGATCCTGCTCAACATGACATTGGGCGACATCGATTTCTTGAGCAACCTTCAGCACGGAATCCAGATCCACAATACCGGCGCCTAATTCCTTGAAAGTTTCGTGCGGCACGGCTTTCTCGTCGTAGATCACCGGTGTGCCGTCAAGTAGATCCTTGAGATGCAGTTGACAAACACGACCCTTGAGCCGTTGCATCGTCTTGGCCGGATCCAAGCCGCCAATTTGAAGCCAAAACACATCAAGCTCAAATTGCGTCAATTTCGGGTCAAAGCGTTCTACAAAAATATCGAAGCCAGTCTGCTGCCCCGGAAGCGGAAGAAATTCAAACGAATGATTGTGGTAACAGAGTTGTATTCCAGCTTGCTGGCACATTTCTCCGGCCCGATTACTCGCATCCGCGATCGCTTTGAATTGATCGGCTGATTCACGATACCCTTTTCCGATGTAGCCAAACACAAGATATTTCAGCCCTAGTTTCTTTGCGGCTTCAATATTCTGTTCCATGCTAGGCGTATCATCGGCGGTCGGATTCACAATCGTATTCCAATTGATAAACGCCGACGTCATCTTCAATCCCAGATCTTTGGAAATTCCAGCAAACTTTTCCGACTCGGTCACATCCATCAATTCCACTTGGTCGTAGCCTGCATCAGCAACCGCCTGCAAAGCCCGCTGCGGATTCTTTTCTAACTGGAAACGGATTGTCCACAATTGAAGACCGAGTGAGTCCGAAAAAGGACGATCGGCTGTTAACGCCCAAGAAGATTTCATTGGAAGATTCACGGCAGCAGCGCCTAAAGCAGCTAAAAAAGTTCGACGTCTCATTTCAATCTCACAATTCAACCAACTCACCAAGACAAGTCTGGCGACTGTCGGCAGTTCGCCAAGCTGTAAAGTAGGACCAACGCGTACTACCCGACATCGATCGATCGTTGCTCGTCATTCCCACGAGCGGTCATGATACTGGTAGATGAGTTGGCTTCGCAATCAAATTGAAATTCTCTTTGCGTCCCAGGACTAGTTAAAACGAGTCGCATTACCCCACAGCCCCCCCTTTCACCCACATCTCCAGAGTCATCTTCTGTAACAATTCGTACCGAAACAAGGCAAACAAAGGACAAGACCTTGCGAACTCACCAGATACGGTGCAGACTCGTGGATGGAAGTTGCTCTCCAAGCGAACTGTTTTCCCAGAATTCCTCCGCAACGATTGTCACTGATCTGATGAACTCCCTCGCTAACCGGCACCAAGTTCTGCTTGTCGAAGACGACCAAGAACTCGCGTCGATGGTCACCGACTTCCTGCTGCCACATGGTTTTTATGTATCCGTCGAGCAACGCGGAGATGTAGCCGTAAAACGGATACCCCAAGAAAATCCCGACGTAGTGATCTTAGACATTTCCCTGCCGGGTCTTGATGGGCTTTCGGTTTGCAAAAAAGTGCGCAATAACTACAACGGTGCGATTGTCATGCTGACAGCGCGAGGCGAGGAAGCAGACGAAGTCCTCGGCCTAGAAGCAGGTGCCGACGACTATCTGGCAAAACCGGTCCGACCTCGGGCACTGCTGGCTAGATTACGATCGCATCTGCGACGGGTTCCCAGCACCGATCAGGAACAGAAACCAATCCTTGTCGGGTCATTACAAGTCGATCCGAGACGACGATCTGTCGAAATCTCGGGTGAGTCACTTGACTTGACGACCGCCGAGTTTGATTTGCTGTATTTCATGGCCATGCACGCTGGAAAAACCCTCAGCCGAAACGATATCTGCCAGGAAATCCACGGCATGAAATACGACGGACTCGATCGATCGATCTGCGTATTTCTCGACTAAGAAAGAAAATCGGAGATGACCCGGCCCACCCACGTCGCATCAAATCGGTTCGAGGTGTCGGCTACATCCTCTCGGTGGAAAAATGACAAGACTGTTTGTTAAATTCTATTTGGGTGTTTTGGTCGTACTCTTCTTGGCCTGGTACATCTACGGTCAGGTCTATCGAGAACGCGCTGGTAAAGAACTGGCAAGAGTTGCTGAAGAAGCCATGGGTGGTGGCGTGCGTTTGGTCGCTGAAACGTTAAGCGGTGTGCCGGCCGAACAACAAAAGGAAGTGTTGAATAAATTACAAGAGAATTTCGATTACCCTGTCAAATTGCTCAAGACCGACGAATTGGATGCGTCAATCCAAAATCGTCTGGCCATCCCTAAAACGGTTGTTTATGGGATAGAATCCAACTCGATATATACGGCTTTATCGAATCAGCAAATCGTCGTCTGCCTCGGACCTCTCCCGAACTACGATTTGTACGAAATCGAAAATACGTTTGAAGGCTGGATGTCGTTAATCGTTGACCAACTCGAAGAGAACAAGGATCAACCAACGGAGGAAGTATTAGCCAAGTTAAGAACAGAATATGATTTTCCGATCAGTATTGTCGCAAATCAAAGCTTACCCGAATGGCCCCGATTCCGCCTCGAGGAAGGAGGGGATGACAATGAAACTGTTTTTTATGGCGACCCCAATACTGATGAATGGTTTGTGGTGACACCATTGCAGAACAAGGATCAGCTTTTGCGAATTGGCCCCTTGCCAAATTTCAAACGCACCGATCAGAGAGCAGCCACGACGACTCTGACGCTTGTCCTGCTGCCAGCCGCTGTAGCCATCTTGCTGCTGCTCCGACCCGTGGCACAACAACTGCGTCACATTGAGCATGCAGCTAACGCAATCACAAACGGCAACTTGGGCGCCCGAGTTAACGAACAGCGTGTTTCTTCGGCAAAACCGCTTGCCCAAGCATTCAACGCAATGGCAGATCGAACTCAAACGATGCTGCGAACGCAACGTGAATTGCTGCAAGCTGTTTCACACGAATTGCGAACCCCACTCGCTCGTATCCGTTTTGCCATCGATCTGATCGAATCCGCAAAGAGCGAGACCGAGCGACGCCAACGTCTCGAGTCGCTCGATACGGCAACCGAAGAACTTGACGCGTTGGTGGGTGAGTTACTGAGTTATGTTCGCATGGAAACAACTGACGTAGGGTTGGAATACGAATTCGTTGACGTGCACAACGTCGCAAGCCTCTTGATCAACAAGTACTCCACGTTGCATCCAAATATTGACATTTCTGAAGTAGGTGAAAACGCGAACCGTGATCTGATAATTTCGGTTGATCGGCGAGGATTCCAACGCGTCTTGGAAAATCTACTCGGTAACGCAACGCGTTTTGCCGAGCAGAAGGTAACCATTTGCTTTTCTACGACTGGGACATCATTATTTGTCGACGTTCATGACGATGGGTGCGGAATCAACGAGGAAGATCGCGAACGAGTGCTGCAACCGTTTGTGCGGATTAACGAGCAACCCAACGACAATCGGAATGGGGTAGGTCTCGGCTTGGCTTTGGTCCAAAGGATCATGAACCAGCACAGCGGATCACTTGAAATCCTCGCGAGCCCGTTGGGCGGTTGTCAAGTCCGCACCACCTGGCCCACTTCAAGCAGACCCAACTCCAGCAGACCCACCTCAAAAACGGAACAAGAAACTCAATCAACTCGTTGATATAATGTCGACTCATTTGATTGGCATTTACGAGGACAGGTTTACATGACGTTTCCAGACCGACGGTACATCTTGGTGATGATCATTAGCTTGATAAGCTCAAGCCAGATCGCCGCCGATCCCAACCCAGCCCCTCAGTACAAAGTCGAAGTGCACGACTTTATCATTTATGGTGGCTCGAGCGCAGCAGTGATCGCAGCAGTGCAGGCGGCTAAGATGGGAAAAACCGTTGCCGTCGTCTGCCCAGACAAGCAGTTAGGAGGACTCACTTCTGGGGGACTTGGCTGGACCGACACGGGAAACAAGTCGGTGATTGGCGGTCTGGCGCGCGAATTCTACCACCGAGTCTGGCAACATTATCAGCAAGATAGCGCTTGGGAATGGCAAACTCGTGATGAGTATGGCAATCGAGGCCAGGGAACACCCGCGATCGACAAAAAACAACGCACCATGTGGATCTTCGAGCCTCATGTCGCAGAACAGGTTTTTGAAGAGCTCATCCAGGAACACAATATCCCCGTCTATCGAGACGAATGGCTAGATCGTGAACAGGGAGTTCACACAAAAGGAAACCGCATTCGCACCATCAAAATGCTCAGCGGCCGTCAGTTTCAAGGGCGCGTGTTCATTGATGCGACTTATGAAGGCGACTTAATGGCGGCGGCTGGTGTGAACTACCACGTGGGTCGCGAATCAAAGCAGACCTATGGCGAACGATGGAATGGAATCCAAACAGGTGTCTTGCATCACGGACATCACTTTGGTGCCGTTGACAAACAGATCAGTCCGTTCGTACGTCCTGGCGACCCTAACAGTGGATTGTTACCCCGCATTAGCTCTGATCCACCGGGTGAGTATGGCGAGGGTGACCGCCGAATCCAAGCCTACTGTTTTCGCACTTGCTTGACCAACCATCCGGAAAACCGCGTACCATTCGCGAAGCCGAAAAACTATGACCCAACCCAATACGAACTACTGGTGAGAATCTACAACGCTGGGTGGCGAGAGACGTTTATGAAATTCGATTCCATTCCAAATCGCAAGACAGACACCAACAACCATGGCCCAATGAGTTCAGACAACATCGGTTTCAATTACGACTACCCAGAAGCTTCGTATGAACGCAGACGGGCCATACGAGATGAACATGAAACCTATCAACGGGGTTGGTATTATTTCATCGCTAACGACCCACGTGTACCAGCGAAGGTGAGAGCGAAAATGCAGACCTGGGGTTTAGCAAAAGACGAATTCCAGAAAACGGACCATTGGCCTCATCAAATGTACATTCGCGAAGCACGGCGGATGATCGGCCCTTTCGTCATGACCGAGCATGAAGTATTGAACCTTCGTCCCACACCCCAATCCGTCGGTATGGGATCCTACACGCTCGATTCACACAATGTGCAAAGGTATGTGACTCCCGATGGCTACGTTCAAAACGAAGGTGACATCGGCGTGAAGACAAATGGACCTTATCAAATCGCTTACCAATCACTCATCCCGAAACCAGATCAATGCGACAATCTGCTCGTCCCGATTTGCCTCTCCAGCTCGCATATCGCCTTTGGCTCCATCCGCATGGAGCCAGTTTTCATGATCCTGGGACAATCAGCAGCGACCGCCGGCGCACTGGCGATCGATCAGGATATCAGTCTGAGTGAACTACCCTATCAACAGCTTCGCAAGGTTTTAATTGCCGATCGCCAAATTCTCGACCAACCCTAGATGCAACGATGCTCGACCACCTGGAGCGATTCATGATCCGACCCCTTACTTGGCTCATCCTTTTCATCATGATGCTCACGGCACCCGTCTCGCTTAGTGCGAGCACTGGTCCCACAGTTGAAAGACACGTTGTTGTTTTTGGCGCAGCGGAACAATTCGCGGGCTGGCCCGCCAATCATGGCATTTGGAACTGGGGCAACGAAATCCTGGTTGGCTTCAGCATCGGCATCCACAAGAAATTGGGCGAAAAACGTCACAACATTGATCGCGACTTGCCCGAGGAGCACGTTCTGGCACGTAGCCTTGATGGGGGACAAAGTTGGCAAGTCGAATTTCCCTCCCAAAAAAGCATGTTGATCAACCAAGGTGGAATGCGACACGGCATCACCGACCCCAAACACAAAGAAACGCTTCCTCAACCGATCACGAAAAAAATCAACTTCGGTCACCCCGATTTTTGCATGACGATGCGTTTCCAGCAGGTGCACGGCGGTCAGTCTCGTTTGTACTACTCGTATGATCGAGGGCACAACTGGCAAGGTCCGTATGCGATTCCTACTTTAGGACAGCCAGCCATCATGGCTCGCACCGACTACATCATTAATGGCCCGGAGGACTGTCATTTCTTCCTAACAGCATCCAAGCAGAACAAAAAAGAAGGCCGTATTATCTGCGCACGCACGCGTGATGCTGGAATCAGTTGGCAACTTGTCGGCCAAGTTGGTCCTGAGCCGCACGGTTTTTCCATCATGCCCGCAACCGCACGGCTCAGCACAAACCGACTTGTGATGGCAACACGTCGCCGAGAAGGCCAGGGGCAACCACGCCGTCGTTGGATTGACTTTTGGGAATCGAATGACAATGGGTCTAATTGGCGTTACATCAACGACGCGGTTGCTGACGTCGGTGAAGGGAACCCACCCGCTTTGACACGACTCCGAGATGGAAGATTGTGTTTGACCTACGGTGATCGCAAACCGCCTTATGCGATGCGCACTCGGCTCAGCAAAGACGGCGGCCAAACCTGGGGTCAAGCATTCACCTTGAGAACGCATGGTGCCGGACAAGATATGGGCTACGCACGCACCGTGCAGCGGCCTGATGGAAAACTGGTCACTCTCTATTACTTCTATACCGCCGATAACATCTATCGACGAGTGATTGCCACGATCTGGGACGCAGGCTGACCCGAATCGGCGAACCCCAGTCGCTTGATCTTCCATCTTTCGGGGGTTCTGCTTCCCAAAGCTCTCGGCTCTTGTCAGAATTGCAACCTCGAGGGTCGTCCATTCTGGTCATTCGAAAGACCATCCGGCAGACTTGCCAGAGACATACCACTCACACAGCGTTTTCGTGTTTTGGCTAACCATTTTTCAATTCGGTTGGATTTCATGCATTTTTTCCGCAAATTGGCCAGCTTGTTTACGGTGGTCTACAGGCCACAGCCTGATGACAAATCATTTCTTGAGCGGTCTCAAAAACAAAGCCGTGAGGGCTTGACCGTCACCTTAGCAGTGATGAGCGATCGCGAGAGCAAACGTTTTTTTGGCACATCGCTGGCTCGACGTGGACTGCAATCGCTCTGGATGGATTGCGAGAATGACACGTCAGATCCACATCGTTTAGATTTCTACAGTGTCGACCCCACCTATTACACACCTCTGGAAGCCGCCCATGTGTGCCATTATTCGATTGGAAAACGGCTCCTGAGTTTTGGCTTGCTGGCGTGGCTATTCCTGCTATTACTCCCGCTGCTGCCCTTTAAGTTAGCGGGAGCCAAATCGGCAAATCGCCGCATGAACGAACTGTTTAAGCAGCAGAGTTTTCGCTTTGGACCAATCGCTCCCGGCAGTCGCAGGTCCGGCGTTGTGTTTACTGCTCTTGATGAAGGAGCAAAAAATGTCGACTTGAAGCTGCTTACCCACAATGATGTGAAGGAGTTTAATTTCTCCTTTGAAATACCCGGATTGGCCATTCGCGATACGCTGGTAGTCGACGGACATGAGAAGCTTCGTGAGATCAGTGAAGAAGACCTGAAGACCTGGATCAATCAATTCGCACGATGCACGTCGAACAAATTGGGCAACAAGGAAGGTGACCCACTCAACCTCGTCGTTGTGGGTGATCGAATCACCATTCGACAATGCTTCGGTGGAAGATGGGACGAGGCCGAGTCAATCACTTTCGCCACCTGCCTGAAAACGGGTCGTGCCTTTTTGTTCGATGCAGAGTATCGCTACTCGCCCGTAAGTTCGCTCTACATCGACGGAAAAATGCAGGATCTTGCCCTGCAAAAAGCACGCTCAAGCATTAATGAACGTATTCACTTGCGACTCTGGCCCACGCCTCTGGCAGTCAATCAGCAACCGGTTTGGATCGGCCAAATCAGTCGAGACATCGGTGTCCGATTCACTCCCAAAACCTGGAACCTGACGACGCACCGCATCGATCCGAATATCGACGAAGCTCGTGACTACGTCACGGATTTCCTGATCGCCGCAAAGCGAGTCTCTCGATATGGATACACAGAGGGAGTCGAGCCTGCGACCGCTGAGCAGCCGCGACATAACTTGACGGGTGACCCATATTTCACGGACGGAAATCGAGTTCTGCTAATGCTGTCTTCCCGAAGCACTGCTCCTACTTACCTGCCTTGGAGCTAGGCCGTACGCCGGTCACACACGTGATCAGCAGTGAAGCAGAGATCATCGACTGGCAAACGGTTCAAACAAAGCCGGCTTTTACCCAATTCGCCATGGATCGCAGATTCGGTGGAACATCGATATTCAATGTTCGATCCACGATGGAACATCTTGAAGTCAGGCCAGTAAAGCTGTGGCGACAGCCGACCGCGCAACACCGGCCCCTCGGTTACTCGGGACCGGCATTTTCTTTTTCACAACCATGGCTGTCGTCGATCATCGAAATCGGTACGGCTGACAACCATGTTGTGGCTAACGATCAGAGGACACCCTTAGCCGTTTAAAGCTTCGTGAACTTTCCCAACCATCTTTTCCGAGGGTTTGAGCGTCTTGTCCCCTTTGTCCTTCCATTTAGCAGGACAGCCTTCGTCAGATTTTTTCGACAAGTACACGTTCGCTTTGAACTTCCGTAACATCTCGTCGATGTTTCGGCCCATGTTGTAAAACTTGACTTCTGAATTCATCAACTTGCCTTCGGGACTGATGATGAAGGTACCACGCAGGGAAAGTCCGGTGCCTTCGTCATACACGCCAAACATCCGAGCAAGTTTTCCTGTCGGGTCGGAGCCCATCGGATACTTCACATCCGCCAACTCACCTTCAGCGTTTTTCCAAGCGAGATGAACAAACTTCGTGTCACAGCTAACTGTGATGACTTCGCATCCCATTCGCTTAAAACGGTCGTACTGCTCTGCCAGAGCAGCAAACTCGGTCGCTCAGACAAAGGTGAAGTCGGCTGGATAAAAGAACAAAATACTCCAACTTACCTTGTTCTTTTAAATCGCTCAAACTGATCGAGCCAAAATCCTCGGGCACCGGATCGTAGGTATCGAGCGTAAAATCGGGGACTTCGCCCCCGACCGGAATCGCTCGAACTTCACTCATTTTGGTTCCCCATGTATCGCACTAGGTGGACGATTGATTATTCTCCAAACCCGCATGGTTCAACAAACGCTCATGTTTTCAAGCGGTGGACCGACGGCCAATCGAATAAACTGCATACCCTGGCCTCGCCCAGGTCGACGGTGTCGGGTTCAGTAAATACCGGAGCCAGCCTGACAGGCGAACAGAAATCGCGAACTGACAGCAATCCGCGAGGTTTTGGAGAATCAAAATATGGCTTCCCATTTCCGCTGGTCCGCGGAAGAACTGCGACTCCAGCTGAGGATCAGCCCCCGAGCTTCTCGCGACCAAGTTGGCTCTCTGATGGGTGAACGACTCAAGATTGCAATCACGGCTCCACCTGTCGATGGCAAAGCGAACCAGCATTTGCAACAATTTCTCGCCAAGCAATTTGGGATTTCACGGTCCCAAGTGTCGATTGAAAGCGGCCTCTCGAGCCGAGACAAAACAGTTTGCATTCGGAGTCCTGCTCGCCTGCCCCCACCGTTCCTTGTCACCAAAACCTCGTAGTTGGGCCCTCTGCCGAAATCGGCTGACGGGCCCCGACTGGTCAGGGACCTGATTCAGTTTGCGGATTTTAGCGTTTACTGGGGCGATCATTTCAAACGGGAAGGCTCAATCTGAGTCATTTTCCCATCCCCTCCCATCCGAAGCGCGTTAAGATAGAAGTTGACGACGTGCCAAGATTTGATCGGGATTCTAGATTCGACCCACCTCTGCACCACAACGAATCCCCTCACAAATAAGACGTGGCTCTTGGATTCAAGCGACCATTCGGTTGCTCCAGTGTCAGGCAAAGCACGTTGAGGTCAGCCGATGGATACACGAAACAGCAAATTGATTGTTGCGTTGGCCGGTGCAATGGTTCTGATCGTTACCGGTGTGACCCTGTTCGGTTTGCGGCAGATCAAAGAAACGGCACCCGAACGGATCAAGGTCGAGAACTCCCAAACACACCGACGCCCCAGGCACAAATCCCCACCAAACAAACTCAGCGAAGAGCGACTATCCAAGCGACGATTGCGAGAATTACTGCATCAGCGCGGTCGTGACTTACAGAGTCGATCTGCTGAACTACGACAACAGAATCTGGCCTACGAGAAGTTACTGAACAACTTCACCAATTTGCAATCACGATTCGATGAGCTGGAACAAGATTCAGCGCAAGATACAACTCTGCTGGTTGATCTGGTAACACGCATGAATGAAAACGTGGAAATCGACAACCAACCGTCACCTCCCAGATTGCCAGATATGCAATTGATCGACATGGAGAATGAAGCAGCAAACCCACAAAACGCCGAACTGACCTTAATCCAATGGCAACTGGATGTGGCCAACGAGCGCGTTCGTGAGCTAGAGAACTCTATTCTGCAAGAAATGGTTAAATCAACGGAAGCCACCCGTGCCCTCATCGATGGAGGCGAGGCCGTCGTGGAATCGATTGCCGATTTATTAAATGACGAAAATGCAGAGATCCGCTTGTGGGCCGCTGAAGTGCTGGGCAAAATTGGTCGCCCTGCATTGAACGCGACTGACATCTTGATCCAGGCCATGTCAGACCCCAATCAAGAAGTACGCAAAGCGGCAGAAGCGGCCCTCGATCGAATTGAAGGACGTTCTTGATCCAACCGACACACGCACCCTACTAAATGACAACGATGCGATTCACGTTCTTAATCAGCCTGATAGGCTGCCTGTCTCTCACCTCAGTTTTGACAGCCCAATCTATTTCGAAAGCGGCGTCAGACTCTCGCCATTCTCAATGGGAGTTTGGAATCCGCATTGTCGCGAGCGGTAAAACAACCGGCATCGTAGCAACAGCCCCCATTCCGATCGAATGGCCGGAGCAGCAACTGAAGCAAATCGCAATCGCCAAATCGAGTAATGTGGAACGCGCGACATTCAAGATACTGGATAAAGCCGTGAAGCAAATGACGATTCGCGTCAAACAACTGAAAGAAGGCGAAACAGCCTCGGCAACCCTGACGTTCGATGTGACCAAGGAATGGACTCAGCAACCTGAAGATCCCTCGGCTTGGAACTTTGCCAAACCAGCGCCGCGCAAATTACGAAAATACCTGCTGCCCAGCCCATTCATTGAAAGTAACAGTCGCACAATCAAAATCTTTTCGAATGAGATTCCAATCAACGAACAAGACCCTGCCTGGGACCAAGTACGCACGATCTATGAGACGGTGCGAAAAAAAATCAAATATGAATTCGACCCTACCATTCGAACTTGCCAAGAAGCGATCGATCGAGGCCAAGGTGACTGCGAAGAAATGACATCTATTTTTGTGGCGATTTGTCGAACACGAGGGATTCCCGCGCGAGCTGTTTGGATTCCGGGACACACTTACCCTGAGTTCTATCTGGTCGATGAAAACAAAGAGGGTCGTTGGTTTGGCTGCCAAGTGGCCGGCGACTATGAATTTGGCAGCATGTCTGAGGACAAACCGATTCTGCAAAAAGGCGATCGGTTTCGTGTGCCGGGACATCGAGAAACGCTTCGTTACGTGCAGCCAACTTTGACCGCTCGTGACACCCAGTCGCCGCCGACCATCGAATGGATCATGCGGCCAATCAATCCAACAAACGCCACGCCTCAGTAATCGCCCCTCGACCGTTACAGAACAGGCATCAAGAACTCGCCTGGTCCGAGTGAAGGCAGGAGCTGGCACTCGTAATGGCTAGAACTGATATTCGATGCCAGCGGTTAATCCCTGAGCCCAAAAATCGTCCGTAATAAAACGGAAGGTCGATGCTCCGCTTACCGTGGTCGGCGGGATCTGATCCGGATCGACTTCCGGACTGACATGATCTAATACACGGGATACGTCGGACCAGTACATGAAGGTATACCCGACTGACGCTCGCAACTGGCAGCTGAAATCGTATTGGGCTGAAATGCCAATTTCGGAAACAAAAGCTAAGTCATCCTTCGCATAGCTACCAAGATTCGACGGTTGTGCGAGAACGCCCCCCGCATATTCAACCGTCTCTGACGGGTCCACCGAATTATTCACGGTCGTGGTTCCACCGTCGATGAGGATATCTTGACGTGAATTCCCGAGTGCCGTCTTACCGAGTAGTTCCCAGGACCAACAACCACGCTGCCAGCGGCCAACAAGGCCGACCTCCCCGCCATGAAAATCGTTTTCCGCGCGGAAGCGATCAAAACGCGAAATACCTAAACCGGATTCAAAGCCGCTGGCAGCTTCAAGGGAGGTGAGTTCTTCGTTCACGCGAAGTGAATCGCAGAGTCGAGCGTATCGATAGCCACAGAGAGCATCGATGCGATGGTAACAGCCGGTCGACAAGGCTCGGCGATATAAGGCACTTGCACCGCTAAAGGCCATGTCGACGCGAGCTTGAATTTCGCCCTCGACGATACCATCGTAAGAACTCAAGACGGACGCCTCCAAATCGGAAAGGCTGTTGGTGTAGGGGCGAGCGAGAATCGGCGTATCACTCCGAAAATCAATCTCCTCCCCATCGATCAAGAAGTATTGGAGTTCAATTCCACTTATTTGATCCGTATCAAACCACCAGCCTCCGGTAAGCCTTCCTCCCGGCTGCAGACTATTGAAAAGCGTCTCGTTGCCGGCCAAAGTTGTCGTCGAACTGAAACCAAGCACACCCGCGTCGGGGGAAGCAGTTCCATCTGGACTGGTCGTCACCAGCGATAATGCTTTTTGACTCTTGGACGACCAAGCGAGCGCCTCAGCATCAAACCATAAATGGCCCAAATAGAACGCTCGATAGACGCGGGTGTGACGACATTGGCCGTTACACATTCCGGGGTAGCTGCAGCATTGGCGGCCCCAACAAAGAGCTCCCCAGCCCGATTCGCACTCGTTGCAGCTCGTACAGCCGTTCTGCCAAATGTCCCCGTTGAGGACTTTCTCCGTGACTGGTGGCAGCATCGACTCCGTCTCAACGACCTCGGGTGTCACCTCCTCAGCGTCGGGTCCGACCTGTTCAAGCAGGTCAGACTGAGAGGCGTAAGAGTTTCGGGCGACCCAATGAACAAAGTCGCCACGAGCATCCATGCTGACCGACGGCAGACTGGCAACTTGTTCAGCCGCTGCCGGCAACCCCAAGAAGATCACCACCCACACCACGATCACTTGTGGTAATTGTGTGCTGACCGTCGATCGATTGTATTCCTCATCCGCTCGCATGGCTTCCTCCGTGACACCCGCGTTTCGCTGAGTAAGTCTATCGGCTACGCAATTACGGTAAGATAAACAACTGATTTTCAACCTCTACAACCGGCCTGGACTGCACATCTATTAACGAAGACTCCGCGATTTCAGCAAACGAAGCCTCTTCTTCCCGTTTCGATCTCAGTTGAGTGTTGCGATTCCACTTCGTTGACAGAATTCGCTCGTGAGGCGATTCGTCCAAATTATCACGTAGTCGGGACGTTGAAGAAACACAAAAAGGGCCAAGGACCCATCGGCAGAGCTAATCACTGTCCCAAGAATCGATCACTCCGCCCTTCTCCGAGCAGCGTTGCTTTTAACGACGCGGAGTATCGAATCAATGAAACGGTTATTTTGAATATCGATTCGATCGATCAAGCAATTCTTTGCCGTTCAAGCCGCATCCCTCGTGACAAACTCTCTAAACATTTTACCCGGCATCTTTCGCAACCCATCCGCTCCAGCCCGGGCGACAAGGATTCCATTCCAAGGCTATAATTCGAGCTATGTATCACGACTATTTTTTGACAAATCGAGCTTTGCAGATTCAACGTCTCTGCGAGCGAACGGATGGCAATCGAATCGAAGTGCCAGACCGTCAATCGCGAGCGGGCATCGACCGACCGTTGGCAAATCTATTCAAGCTTATTGACAAAATCCTCAAATTACCGGTGGGTGACAAGCAATCCGGAGGATTGCTGACCAAGCTCAAGCTGCCCTCTCTGCTGGCGGCTTGGGATCGTTCCTCACAGGATGGGCAAAAGCCGCTGCTGAAACCTGCCCAACGCGCGTTATTGATCGACTTTGAACGTAGTTTGGTACGGGTACGCCTTTCCGAAGATGCGACTTCGGCGCGAATTGGGACGGGAATCTTTAATTTACTTTTAAGCGACCACGAATATTTCAACGGCCTCAAACCGCTTCCGCAATACACCGATGATTTCGCTTACGAACTGCTTTATCCCACTTGGATTAATCTGAATACGGTGATGCTGCAACCGACTGCCGCGACGAAGGAAACACGCTTCACACGAGAGCAACAACAAACGATCATCAACTTCCTTGATGAATGGTCTGAGGGCGCGGGTGATTCTGAGGTTAAGCTTGTCGCAATTCTGACGTTAATTGCCAACCGTTTTGAGCCGCCTGAATCGCATGAAATGATGCAACGAACGATTGACCTCTGCGTCGACCGTGACGGCGATCCGACTACGGACGCGATTGACCGACTCTGGCGATTGCAGGAGGACTGCGACTCGGCTCCGGAGGTCACCAAACTGATCCTTGACTTCGTGCTGACCAACTCTTCACTGCGTCCCACCTCGATTTACCATCGTTTTCCAATCACTTCCTCTCGAGTGAATCCTGTTGATTTGCCCCGATCGGTCGCCCAGTGCTTAAGCACCCTTGAGGCAGATGAGGATCAAATGGATGACTATAGAAAGATGCTGTCGTTGAACCGTACCGTGATTCAACAAGCGGAAGCTTTTGATTCGGATTTTGAAACGCTCTTAAATGATCACGAAACTCAACTGGTTGATCTATTGCAGCTGATCGCAAACGGCGATGATCCGATCGCCGCTGCACCGCCTCTGGTCCAAGGCATCATTGCAGAGATTGCCACGCGCGAGCTAGGCGAAGAAGGGCAAGTTCAGATAAAGCGACTACAACCGTTCACGAAACGGCTGGCGCCTCGAATGAATGGCCTTTCCAGACCGACGGTAGTCTTTGTCCATGCCGACTTCATTCGCAAAAATCCCAATCGCAAAGCATTACTGAGCTGCGCTGGCGACCCAACAAAACGATCGAAAACAGCCGCCCAATTGTTAAAAATCGCCAAGAACACGAAGAATCTCGATCGGTTCCTCAACCTACTCTCAGTCGCAGCAGTCGTTGATCCCGAATTTGACGAAACCCAATTGAAGGGCATCCAAAGCTCGATTGCCGTACTGCAACTAGCTCATATGGAAAAATCAATTGGTCGCAAAGAAGTGAACGATCTGGAGGATGACATTCGAGCGCACTTGCCAGACTCTCTCGCTTTGCTGGCCACTCCGTTGCAAGCAGCACTACAGAAGAACGAACGGCTGGCAAAACTTTACCTCGCCCTCAACGAGGAAGTGCAGATCTTGCAACACTCCGGCACTGTCTCGAATTTCGGAGTCACACGTGCCTCCTTCAGTCATTTGGAAAAGCTCGCCGACGAAAAAGAATAACGTTTGCTGAGCAGCGTGTTGGGGAGACTCGTCTCTTGTTATTAATGGCAGCCAACCGCCTGCTTCCAGCAACTCATTCGCCATCAAGCAAATCCTCAAAATCCTCCAAGCAAATCAGCTGCGGTCCGCCATCTGCTCAAGCATCCTACGATGCTCTGCATTCGCGTCGACTCTCAACTCTTACTGATCCGGCAACGACTCAGGCTCCAAGATGGGTTGAGGGGGTGGAGGCGGAAGCTGTTCGAAGGGATCTTTCTCGGCGGGTTCGATCTGACGCGGAGATTTGAATGGATTGTCACGAAACAGATTGAAGAGTGGAAAACCGTCTTCGTTTTCTTGCTGAGAGGACTTACGTTGCATATCTACCTGAGCGTAAGCAATGACTCGGTCGTCCAGCATCACCAGATCGGCTTCCAAACCTCGAAACCATTCCATTAGGGGAGAATCATCTTGAGTTTCCGTTTGCTTCTGGTTTTCTTCTTGATCTTCGATCGCTCCTGACCAAGCTGTGGAAAGCCAGCGTCGCTGCCCATCTGCATCCTCATGCAACACATAATCTCCGCCAAGCGTACAAATCAGGTTTACGTCAAGAATCGATTCGGCAACCTCCAACGCTTGCTCTCGAGGCACACCTAGTTGCTGCGAAACGGCGTGCAGAAGATCTACATTTGCTTTCGACGTTTGAAAAGCGCGATGATCGCTCCAAGCATCGATCCATGGTCGCAACTTCGAAGCGGAAAGATCGCCGACTCGGACGCGAACCTGAGCCAAGTATTCAGATTGCTGTGGCGTCAATTGTGGTAACGTCGTTTTCAGCACTTGCTGATCAAACGAGAGCAAGGAAAAGCCATCGGGCGACTGCCTTCGCCACAGACCGAAGGGCAAGCGGGAATAGCCGGCCACATCCGCTCCCGCCCCAATCGGCAGCAAATCCAGCAATCCTAACTTGGGCCAGGTTCCCAAATAAGCCGGAGCCGATTGAAGAATCATCAACGTTCGCAAGATCGAACTGCGGCCAAAATCGAGCGGCATAGCCGCATCTTGAAGTCCCATCACAATCAGGTGTGGTCCGATGTCCTGCATCAGCATTCCGCCTCGCATCAACAGCTGTACGTTGACAATGTCTTCCGAGGGTCGCTTCAGCTCCAATTTGGATGGGGGACCAATCACCGAAGTAATCAAACCATACTTTTCGCGATCAAAAGGTAGCATCCGAGCTTCAATGCGTAAACGTTCCCGATCAGCCTCCGGCAGCGAAAATCGCTTTAAGGCCACGATCAGCGGATCCATTTGATTCCAATTCGTCGAATGAAACTCAAATAGCTTCTGGTACATCTCGGTCTCACGTCGGGTCAGCCCCGAAATCTCCATATCAGGTATCGGCACAAACGAGCCGCGACCACCTCGAATGGAATCCACATATTGGTCGCCCTCCGCGATCGGGAAACTGCCATCCGGCCGCATCTTGACGCTTTCGGGCACCAGCTGGGCGGAGACGAGTGCATCCAACGAATCATTGAGTCCCTCCCAGCGAGCGACCCACTGAGCCATCTGTAACACTTCCAGATCGTTCACCGCCTGGAGGCGTCTTCGCAACTCAATTTGATATTGAGGGCCCATTAATCCCTGGAAGAACTGAGGTGATAAATAGACGAAAACTGTATCCTGCCGGTCTAACGGTAACTCCTGGCGAGCCAGCAAGAATTCGGGGGTCTGTGCTAACGAAAGCGCACCATCCGCCGTCGCCAAGAACGCCTCAACCACCGCGCGTGATGTGGTGACTAAATGGTAGTTGCCATCGATGACATAAAATGATCGCAATCGGTTATCGGGGGTTGATGCAACAGAAACCGTGCGACCTGCGATTTCAATCGTCGACATCGAAGCGCCATTTTCCGCCTCGCGTTTGACTGCATCCCGACGTTGTTTCATCAAATCCGGCTCAAGTAACTTATTCTTGGCCTGGAACAGGATTCCAAAGGCGGCTCCTTCACGCAAATAAGTGTCACGCCCGATCATGGCTACATCCGCAATGACTTGACCACCCACGATTTTGGCTAAAGCCGATTCTTTAAGTCCCAGCTGATCCTGTAGACGTTGATTGAGTTGCGGGTCGTGACCTCGAGCAGTCACCATCCGACTAAGATCACCACCAAAGTCATCCAACAGTTGACGTAACCAAAGGTAGTTTTTAAAACTCCCAAATCGAAGGTAAAAACATTGGGCGGGCACACGCTTGGCAATCGGCTCGACCTCAACATCTCCGAGATCTTCCGAGACGCGTGTCGAAATCCAGGGGATGTCCGCGGGTAGGGGCTGATCAGCCGGGCCCGCATCCCTTGCTCTTCCCGTTAACGATTGCTCCAAACTTTGCTGACGTGCTGACTCGGTGTTTAATAATAAGGAAAGCGTCTGGTTTCCAGCTTCGTTTGACTCTCTCAAGTCCACCAGTCGACCTAGCAACGGATCTGAAAAACCCAAACGACGCGCTAGCACGGTGGTGAGATAAGATTCAATCACCGGTGGATAGTCGCTCTGACGTATCTGACTCTCTGCCGCAGCTGAATACTGTCGCCACCAAGCTCGTAATGTGCGCGCGTGCCCTCGAGAGTCTCGCTGTGGAGTAATCCGAAAAGTGCGCGTCTTATCGGCGGTGATCGTGATATCGAGCGGTTCGGCACCTCGAAAAAGAAAGTAGACCGACACCGGTCCGCCCAGCGCCGGTCCGCCCAGCGCCGGTACTCCATCAGCTAACCGCTGTCGCAAAATACCCAACGGTCCACCGGTGGTAAACACGGGATAGAATACCCGACCATTCGCTTCACTCAAAGAAAATCCTGTCGTCCCAGCTTCCGCAGTCGCTGCGACGGGTAACGACATCCGGACTACACCAAATGGCTGACCCACATAAGCCTCACCTCCACGCTGCCCACGCAACCCAAATCGCTGCGCGTTCAGTGAATGTCCAGACACGACTAGCAAGAAAACAGCCACCCCAAATGGCATCAAGCCACTCGCGGAAACGAGATTACGAATTGTCATTCGAATTTCCACCCAGCTAATTCAAGAAACCTTGCCTCGCGACAAACGCCAGCCATGATTGTTGCGTGGCGCATCGCATCAGGAAAGAACCAACTGGGATGGATTGCATTCCAACCAGACAGATCCGAAAAAGGTGGAGCGAAAATCCTTGGTGCAAACAGGCGATTAAGACACTAATCGAGTGGCAGGAATTTGACACAAACCGGGGTTGGCACTGCCACTTGTTGCCCGGTGGGCTGCAGTTTTCCCGTTGCCAGGTCAATTTCAAACAAAACAATCGAATCGCTTCCCTGATTTTCGGCAAACAGGTATTTTCCGGTCGGATCGATGGCAAAATTCCGTGGAGTTTTTCCACCGGTTGGCTCGACTTCGACCAGCGTCAGCAATCCTGTGTCGGCGTCAACCGTATAACAGGCGACGCTATCATGCCCCCGATTCGAACCATAGACAAATTTCCCGGAGGGATGAACGACAACCTCTGCCGTATAACTGGTTCCGTCGAAATCAGAGGGCAGGGTGGAGATCGTTTGAATCTTTTTCAGTTGTCCTCGTTCGGGATCGTATTGAAAAGCATTCACCGTCGATTTCAATTCATTGATGACGTAAGCCGTTTTACCGGATGGATGAAAGCTAAAGTGACGTGGCCCTGATCCGGGTTCAACGGCTGCCGCACCTGCGCGAGATAATTTTTGTTTATCCGCGTCAAATCGATAGACGACAACTTCATCGGTACCCAGATCTGCGACAAAGGCAAATTCGTTTTGAGCATCTAGATTAATGGAATGGGCATGGGGGGCCTCCTGCCGAGATAGGTTGTCACTTGTCCCTTCGTGTTGATGAAAATCAGTTTGCTTGCCCAACCGTCCATCGGACTCGATGGCTCGCAAACTCACGTTGCCCCCGGTGTAGTTGGCCGTCAGGAGCGTATTGCCAGCTTGATCAACAACCAGGTGACAGGGGGCAGCGCCAGCCGACGCAACTTGATTCAATGGCTTAAGTCGTCCCGACTCTTGATCGATGGCAAAGGCGGTCAGTGCTCCGCTTTTCTTACCCTCAAAGTCGGCCGTTTCATTGACCGCGTAAAGATATTTTCCTGTCGGATGAATCGCTAAAAAAGAGGGATTAACGGCCTCAGCGGCGAGTCGCGGCTTCGACAATCGTCCGGTTTCTGCATCAAATTCCGCCACATAGATACCCTGACTACCTGAACCGGTATAGGTACCGATATAAACACGAAACATGTCTGCCCTTGCTCCTAATCCAAAGTTTCCCCAGAGGAAGCAGGCCCACAGCACATATTGAAACCAAGTTCGTACGTTCATTTCCGTTGACCTTTCTTCGTCATGATTCACCAAGCTTGCTCGCCATCTTAACAGATTCAACCGCCCAAAGTGCGGATCGAATAAAGTAACGCACTGCACCGAAAGGCCAGCAGCCTCCTTGAACGTAGTGCAGACTTGGTTCACGATATCATCAGTGCACGCAACCATGTTTTGAGTGAGGCTTAAAGTGAGCTATGCAAACAAATACGTCGAACGGTTAGCCGAACTTGATCGCAAGGGTCACCCGTTTGTGTCGGTCACGATGGTTGATGCCATTGGCAGCACCCCCCAAGACATCGGCTCGAAAATGCTGGTCGATCAAGACGGCTTAGTGTTTGGCACGGTAGGCGGTGGTCGCGTCGAAAGACAGGCAATCGAAGCGGCCCAATCGATGCTATCACACATCGATCCCACCACGACCTCCGAATTAGTTGAATGGAATCTGCAGCAAGATGTCGGGATGACCTGCGGTGGCGTCGTGCGTCTATTCTTCGAAACCTTCAATGCGCGTCGCTGGCATATTGTTATCTTCGGCGCGGGACATGTTGCTCAGGCGTTAGCGCGATGCTTACTGTCATTGGACTGCCAAATCACTTGTATCGATCAGCGTGAAGACTGGTTGGCCCGATTCCCAACATCGCCAAAGCTTTCAATTCAGCAGAGTGATAATCCGGCGGACGAAGTCAAAATATTACGAGACGAGGATTTTGTGGTCTGCATGACGATGGGGCATCGCACCGACCGACCTATCTTGGAGCAAATCTTTCAGCAGAATCGCGAATTTTCGTTTTTGGGGGTGATTGGCAGCCGCGCCAAGAGAAATGTGCTGGTGAGGGAACTGTTGGACGCAGGCATTGATACACAGCGCGCCGAAGCATTTTTCTGTCCGATTGGCCTCGCGATCGGCAATAACCAACCAGCAGAAATTGCACTAAGCATTGCCGCACAGTTATTAGAGCACCGTGACAAAATCTGGACCTAGGCGGGATCGGGTGCTTTGCCGGAAAAGTTGTCCAACGTGGCGAGTTGGGATCTTGTGATCTGGTGGTTTCTGAAAACAGTTTGCCACGCGACTGCCTGACAGTTCTGCGAAGCGCGCAGGTAGCGGTCGGGAGATGTGATCAGCCGCTGAACCTTTTCTGCAATCTCTTCGGTGGCTCCCGGGTGGACGATCCCGCAATCCAGGATGATCTCCTCATCCTGCCAGGCCCACGTGAGAGCAGGGCCGAAGATCGTCGGAACCCCAAGCAAGCAAGAGCTCGCACGCATTGTAGGAAAAGGACTCGGACAAGCTTGCGCAAAGGCCCAACGCTACCTTGTCAAGAAGCGATCGGTACTCTTGCTCGGGCAAACTGCCAACCGCAGTCAATGACAGGGAAAAGAAATCTGCGCACTCCCACAGGAGGGGCGACGCATAATTCGTCAGAAGGTCAAAGGAGACGTTGCTTTCCCGTTCGACAATCGCCAGAGCGGCAATCTGAGAATAGGTGTTCTTGTGCCGGTAATAGTCATCCTGGTCCTGAATGGTCAACGGCAGCCAGATCTTTCTATTGCCACTCTCCGTGCATGCTCTCTTCTGCGGCAATTCATCCCTGCCCGTGAAGCCGGGCAGGCAGTGAGGAAGCCAGGTTGCGCTGAGCGTCGGCACCGTTCTCTGGAGAAGTTCCGCTGCGTCCTTGTCAGCGCAGAACAGGCGGGTACGATGCCCCCATTCCTGTATCTCCCTCATCACTGCGATGGTACCGCTGAGTTCATTGGAGAGGTCCATTTGCAGTACAGGGCTGTGGAGGAGCACTCCATAGCGAACGTCTTTTTTTTTCCAGCGTTGCATGTGGGAGCGGCAAGCGCCGTTCAGCTGGTCGTTGAATATGACCAAGTCGCCTGACTGAGGCTGCAGGTCGCCAAGTTCAGACTCGCGGTGGAGCGACACTCCGCCGTCTGCGATATCTCGCAGGCCTTGAAGATAGGTCGTCATTCCGCTGTGCGGATGGGGCTCCTGGTAGACGATTCGCAACATTTGCTTTGCCTAGTGGCTTCTCGAAGCCGTAATGGTGTCTCGTAAACGATCAAGTTGCAGTCCGGATGTCCGGTACACGTCCTCAAAGCTCGCGTTCCGTTCGGCCGATCGTCCTGCAGAAGGCATGGGCTGCGGCTCCGTCAAGGCATGTCGGTATCGCTGGATGTGGCCGGACATCGCCTCAAACAACACAGTACGTCGAGGCTCTTTCTCCTTGAACCAATCGTTCCTGTTGATCAGCCAAATTCCGTATTGGATCGAAGCGCTTTGCAGAAAATCGCTTGTCTCGGGTTCGGGGCAGGCGACGGGTTCATCCCCCAGGATTACGCAGCCGCCTTGTTTCAACGCCGCGGCTTCCAGGGGATAGGTTCTGCACCAGATGGGCCACAGTGAGATCGGGAGGAGGAGTGGCCAGCCCTTTTCCTGGCCGAAGAGGTTCGGATCGCAGCCGAATCGGTCGGCAAGAACAGGAGAGAAGGCGAAGCAGAATCGCCGGATCGATGAAATCGCCTTGTGCAGCTGCTCTTCGCTTGCATTGTCAGGAACGAGGAAACCGAGGCTGAAAGATCCATTGTCAGCAGGACTTCGGCAGAACAAGATGCTGAGTTTCTCGAGTTCCCCAAGATCGGGGACCCTGTTCTTGGTTGGCACCGCATCCACGGATGTATCGCCAGAAAGATAGTCCCGGAGCAATGGGAGCAGTTCGTGAAACTTTCGCATCGCGTCGAAATCGCTGAACTGGGCCCGGCCGCCAGAGAGCTCGAGCTGGTCGGCCATCTTTTCCAGTGAATGCTCCAGCAACGCCGTGGAGATACCGATCGGCTGCTCCGTCTGGAAGAGATGTGGCAACACGAAGTAGTGGTACCCCATTATAAGATTTCGCCGGTGGTCACGAATGTTGGCCTGCCGATCCTTTGTGGTCATGGCATCTTGAAGAGCTCTCTGCTCATTCGGTGAAAGTCTGTTCAGAATGATCTGGAATGTCTTGCGCGACTGCATCGGCGCACAGGCAAGTCGCAGGCTATCTGCAAATTCCTCCAGGGTCAGAATGTCCACTTCGACCAACATCGGGGCGACCCATCGCAGCTGTGCATACCGTCGCCAGAACCGCTCCAGAAACAACAGCCGCTCGGGAATCGAATGGACACGGACGATGACGGTCAAGTCAATGTCGCTGATACCCGGGCGTGGTGATGGTTGAGCCGCGCGGAAAGCGTCCTTGTTCGTGCCACTGTTCTCGCTTGATCTCACCATCAGGGCGAGGATGTCTCCTTCACGTCCCAGGAAGCGATTCACCAACTCCAGGGCAAGCCGGTAATATTAGATGTACAACCAGCGAAGCCCCGGAGTCTCACTGGTGGCAACAATGAGCATTCGGAAGTAGTGGAAAACACGGGCTTTGAATAAGACAGACACTGGATTGGTCGGTGAAACGCTAGGAAAGTGTAGTGAATCCTGCCGTTCCAACTTTAGCTTTCACTGCCGTATAGTAAGCGTGAAAATCTTAAATAGCAGTCATCGTGAGACCCTGCCCGCATATCTACCTTCCGACCCATCTCGAGAATGTCGTCTTATCCGGCGCAAAGCGGTCATTGGGCGTAACCGCGAGAGTGAATCTGTCGCCCACTGTTGCCCCCTTATTCGCGATATGGACGGCGGTTCGGTCAGGGGCGAATCTCTGCGGAGATATTTACCACTGCTAGTTTGCTGCGAGAGTCGAACCAAGCGAAACCCCGGGGGCGGGCAGACTGGTTTGGCCCATCAGGAATTCGTCAACGGCACGTGCTACACCGCGACCTTCGTTGATCGCCCAGACAACCAACGACTGTCCACGCCGACAATCCCCTGCGGCAAACACTCGGGGCACGTTAGTTGCATAGTCACCGTGTTCGGCTTTGAACGTCTCCCAATTACCGCGCGGATTCTGCATTTCGAGTCCAAGCATTCCGCCAATTGTTTTTTCAGGGCCCAGGAAGCCGGTGGCAAAAAAGACCAGATCGGCAGGCCACTCTTTCTCAGATCCGGCAACCTCTGTAAACGGGGCTTTCTCTCCCGGTTTCGACCAATCCAGTTCGACGGTCTTCACGCTTTTTACATTCCCTTGACCATCGTTGACAAATTCCTTGGTCAATACGGCGTAAGTCCGAGGATCATTTCCAAACCGAGCTTCCGTTTCCGCGTGTGAATAGTCGACACGAAAAATGCGTGGCCATTGGGGCCAGGGGTTGTTATCCGCTCGCTCTGCCGGTGCTTTATCGAGCAGTTCAAAATTGACAACGCTCTTGCACTCGTGACGCAAGGAGGTACCGATACAGTCCGCTCCCGTATCGCCACCACCGATCACAATGACGTCCTTGCCGGCTGCCGAAATAAACTTTTCATCGGCCAAGTGCGAATCGAGAAAGCTCTTCGTATTTCGCGTCAGGAATTCCATCGCATTGTGAATCCCTTTCAGTTCTCGGCCAGGGCATTTCGCCATTGGATCGAACGGACGTGTGGCACCAGTAGCAAGCACCAGCGAGTCAAACTGTTCGAGAAGTTCGTTCGGATCAATGAATTGCACATCACAGTCACGATCTTGCATGATCCGCGTCATGTGCCCTTCGCCAAAATCCTCCTTTTTACCGATATGAGCATTCGTAACGAAATCAACACCCTCCGCACGCATTTGGTCAACTCGTCGCGCCACAGTCTGCTTGTCGAGCTTCATATTGGGAATGCCGTACATCAGCAAACCACCAATCCGATCGGCTCGTTCATAGACGGTCACTTTGTGCCCTGCCTGATTCAATTGTGCAGCAGCAGACAATCCTGCCGGGCCAGAACCCACGACAGCCACCGTCTTGCCTGTGCGGCTAGACGGTGGGTTCGGAACGATCCAACCTTCTGACCAACCACGATCAACGATCGCGTTTTCGATATTCTTGATCGTCACCGGGGGTTCAATGATCCCCAATACACAGGCCCCTTCGCAGGGAGCAGGACAAGTGCGACCGGTGAACTCAGGAAAATTGTTGGTCTTGTGGAGTCGGTCAAGCGCATCGCGCCAGCGTTCCTGGTAGACCAAGTCATTCCACTCGGGAATCAGGTTATCGATTGGGCAACCACTGTTGGATTGGCAGAACGGCACACCACAATCCATGCAGCGAGCCCCTTGCAACTTGAGATGACTCGCATTCGCTTGCGTGAAGATTTCCAAAAAATCATTCGCCCGCTCAACCGGATCGCGGTAAGGAACAGGCTGCCGAGGAAACTCTTTGAAACCGGTTGGTTTTCCCATCTTTGAACATCTTTTCTACGAGGTGAATGTGAACGGTGGCTGAATCCGATCAAGCACGTGGCGTGGAAACATTATGACTTCACGGAAGCTTCGACTTCCTCGTCGTGCTTCTTTCGTTCCGCGAGGACTCGTTTGTAGTCGGTAGGCATTACCTTGACAAACTGTGAAGTCGCTTGGGGCCAATTCTGCAACAGCGAGTCGGCCACCGTCGATCCTGTAAATTGGTGATGCATTTCGATCATCTCGAACAGTTCGCTAATGTCCTCGTCGGTTTCAACGCGTTCGAGTTCGACCATCCCGAGATTACATTTGTTATCTCGAAAGTCATCATGGTCGGCCAGAACGTACGCAACTCCACCACTCATTCCGGCAGCAAAATTACGTCCCGTATCCCCCAGAATAATCGCCCGGCCACCTGTCATATATTCGCAAGCGTGGTCACCCACTCCTTCGATTACGGCCCAAGCACCACTGTTACGAACACAGAAACGTTCGGCGGCTCTCCCACGAAAAAAGGCGAAGCCGCGAGTGGCTCCGTACAGCACGACGTTTCCGACAATGATGTTCTCCTCTGCGACAAAGCTACTATTGGTTGGCGGATAGATCATGATCTTCCCACCTGACAATCCCTTACCCACGTAGTCATTTGCATCACCTTCCAATTCCAAAGTGACACCTTTGGCCAGAAAGGCTCCAAAACTTTGCCCGGCCGAACCGGTTAACTTAATCTTGATCGTGTCATCCGGCAGCAAATCCAGGCCATGGGCCTTCGCAATTTCATGGCTCAGAATTGTCCCAACCGTCCGATTCGTATTTACAATCGGCAATTCAATTTGCACCGACTCTCCGGATTCAATGGCCGGCTTAGCGAGTTTCACCAGCTCATTGTCCAGCGCCTTATCCAAACCATGATCCTGCGACATTTGACAGTAGACACCCACATCAGGATGAGGCTTCTCAGCCATAGTCAACATTGGTGTTAGGTCAAGGCCGTCCGACTTCCAATGCTGGATCACCGTTTCTGTTTCCAAGCAATCCACACGCCCAATCATTTCGTTGACCGATCGGAATCCAAGCTCGGCCATGATTTTCCGAGCCTCTTCGGCGACCATGAAGAGATAGTTGACGACATGTTCTGGCTTGCCCGAAAACTTGGACCGCAGAATTGGATCTTGTGTCGCGATTCCGACCGGGCAGGTATTTAAATGACACTTTCGCATCATGATGCAGCCCAGCGTCACCAAGGGAGCCGTACTGAAACCAAATTCTTCGGCACCGAGCAAGGCCGCGATAACCACATCCCGGCCGGTCTTCAGTTGGCCGTCGGTCTGCAATACCACACGTGATCGTAAATCATTCAGCACTAACGTTTGGTGCGTCTCGGCGATACCAAGCTCCCAAGGCAATCCGGCATGTTTGATGCTGGTCAGTGGCGAAGCCCCCGTGCCTCCACTGTCACCCGAGATCAAAATGTGGTCCGCATACCCCTTTGCCACACCCGCGGCAATGGTTCCCACACCCACTTCAGAGACCAACTTGACACTAACACGAGCAGACGGATTCGCATTTTTCAAGTCATGAATCAACTGTTTCAGATCTTCGATGGAATAGATATCATGATGAGGTGGTGGACTGATCAGTCCCACGCCAGGGGTCGAAAATCGCACACGAGCGATTCGGTCATCCACTTTTCGACCGGGCAATTCCCCGCCTTCACCCGGCTTGGCACCCTGGGATATCTTGATCTGTAACTCATCGGCATTCGACAGATAATTGATCGTGACACCAAAGCGTCCCGATGCAATTTGCTTGATTGCACTTCGGCGAGAATCTCCATTCGGATCGGGTGTCCAACGTTCGGTTTCTTCGCCGCCTTCACCCGTATTACTTTTTCCACCCAAACGGTTCATGGCAATTGCCAATGACTCGTGAGACTCGGCCGAGATCGACCCGAAACTCATGGCTCCGGTACAAAATCGTTTTACGATCTCTTTTGCGGGCTGGACTTCCTCCAACGGAACCGCGTTGCCAGCAACGCCGGACTTAAATTTGAGCAAGCCGCGAAGGGCACAGCGGGTCTTTGCGTCGGAATTCGCATAGTCAGCAAAGCGTTGATAGGCATCCGAACTATTGGTTCGGGAAGCCACCTGCAAATCAGAGATTGAAGTTGGATCCCACATGTGGCGTTCACCATCAGCTCGCCAATGGAACTCGCCCACATTGGGCAGTGCCGACATCCGTTGCTCATCTCGTTCGGGATAGCCGATCGCATGGCGACGCAATAATTCCTGAGCCAATACCTGAAAGTCAACTCCTTTGATTCGACTCGCGGTACCCACAAAACAGCGATCGATCACTTCTCGCCCCAAACCAACAGCTTCAAAGATCTGAGCTCCTTTGTATGACTGCAAGGTGGAAATGCCCATCTTGGCCATGACTTTCAACATGCCTTTGGCGACGCCCTTTCGGTAGAGCGCCACAATCTTTTCGTCACCCATCTCATCGGGCAACAATCCATCACGTTTCGCGCTCCAAAGCGACTCGAAAGCAAGATAAGGATTAATCGCGTCGGCTCCAAAACCAATCAACAGGCAGTGGTGATGCACTTCCCGTGCCTCACCTGTTTCAACCACGATTCCGATGCGAGTTCTTTTCGCTTGCCGAACGAGATGATGGTGAACAGCCCCTGTTGCGAGCAACGCACAAACGGGGATTTGATCCGGTCCAACCTCACGATCACTCAAAACAATCAGGCTGAAACCGTCATCAATCGCCTGTTCCGCCTCGGCACAAATACGATCGATTGCCTTCACGAGCCCTGCCGTGCCTTCCGCTTTCGGCCAGGTGATATCAATGGATTGGGCGCGCCAATCGCGTCCACTCGCGTTTTCCTCAATGTTCCGCAGTGCGGCAAGTTCTTCGTTGCTGAGAATTGGATGAGGCACCAACAGACGATGAGCTTGCTGTTGGGACGAATTGAGCAGGTTGCCCTCGGGCCCGATGTAGCATTCCAGCGACATGATGATCTCTTCGCGAATCGAGTCGACCGCCGGATTCGTGACCTGCGCAAACAGTTGCTTGAAGTAGTCGTACAACATACGAGGTTGATCCGACAAACAGGCGAGTGCCGAATCGTTACCCATTGAGCCTACCGGATCGCGCTGCTGCTCGATCAACGGCAGCAACATGAACTGCATCGTTTCTGTCGTGAACCCAAAGGCTTGCATACGAGGCAGCAAGCTCTCCGAATCGTAACCGGGGACCTCGCCCGACGGCTTCAGATCGGCGAGCCGAATTCGTTCTTTTTTCAGCCACTCGCCGTAGGGACGTCCCTTGGCGAATTCCGACTTCAGCTCCTCATCGGGAATCAGTCTCCCCTGCTCAAAATCGATCAAGAAAATTCGGCCTGGCTGTAACCGCCCCTTCTCCTTCACGATCGCCGGATCGACCGACAGAACACCCACTTCACTTGCCATGATCACACGGTCGTCGTGGGTCAGATAATAACGAGAGGGTCGCAAACCGTTACGATCGAGTGCTGCACCAATGTAGTGGCCATCGGTAAAAGCAACCGAAGCGGGACCATCCCATGGCTCCATCAAGCAAGAGTGGTATTCGTAAAAGGCCCGTTTCTCCTCTGGCATCGTCTCGTGATTCTGCCAAGCTTCCGGAATCATCATCATGACCGCTTCTTGCAAAGTCCGTCCCGACATCAGCAAGAATTCCAAGACGTTATCAAACGTCCCACTGTCCGAGTGATCGGGCTCGACGACAGGAAAGAGTTTCTCAAGATCCTCGCCGAACAAGGGACTCTCCACCACGCCTTCTCGGGCTCGCATCCAGTTCGAATTGCCACGTAGCGTGTTAATCTCACCATTGTGACTCATGAACCGCTTGGGCTGGGCTCGATCCCAACTCGGGAAGGTGTTGGTCGAGAAACGAGAGTGAACCATCGCCAGGTGTGTGGTGTAGTCGGGATCCTTCAAGTCAGGATAATAATCAAGCACCTGCCAGGACATCAGCATGCCCTTGTAGATGATGACTTTGCTGGACAGGCTGCTCACGTAGAACATTTTCGCCTGTTTCATCGAACTGTCTTGCCGCAAAACACGGGTGCCACTTTTGCGAATGATGTAAAGCTGTCTTTCGAACGCATCACCTTCGAACCCGTCACCGGCAGCGACGATCAATTGCTCGACATACGGCTCAGACTGCAACGCCGTCGGTCCAACATTGGCCGTTTTCGAATCAGTCGGCACCTTTCGCCAGCCCATCAATCGCTGGCCTTGCTGTTTGATCATCTGATCAATCGTTGCTTTGCATTTCGCCCGTTCCTGCTCCCGCTGTGGCAGGAAGACAATTCCAGCAGCAAATTTCCCCGGTTCCGGCAAGTCGGCGCCCAGATCAGCTTTCGCAACCTTGCGCAGAAATTCATGAGGCAAGGCCGTCAACATGCCGGCACCATCCCCCGTGTTCGCTTCGCAGCCGCATGCGCCTCGGTGATCCATATTTTGCAGCACTTCGTCAGCATCCAGAATGATCTGGTGGCTACGCTGACCCTTGATGTGTGCCACAAAGCCAACACCACAAGCGTCCTTTTCGTTGGCAGGATCGTAAAGACCGTGCTGCCGCGGAAAACCGTAATCGTTATGAACCTTCATGCTACTCCACCATCTTCCCAAACAATTTCAATCGTCTTGGAGCCGGTTTGAGAGACCAATCCGACTGCGACTTCGCCGGTACCCTAGTCGGTCACAGTCGACGCTGCCAATGCGCCCGCCACCGGACCAAGCTCACCAACAAGCGGCTGTGCCTGATGCAATAAGAACTCGACAAACTGTCGCGCGGTTCTTGATTGCTCTTTCCCCCGACGTTGGATAATGCCCAACGGCCGCACCAAGGGAGTCTCTAATTCAATCGCCACCAGCGTTTTGGACGCAACTTCGCGTTGCACCGTCGGAGCGGGCAGCAAACCAACGCCCGCATTGATCTCAATCGCACGTTTGATCGTTTCCGTGTTGTCGAACTCCATCGCGATTTCGACTTCCACTCCTGCCCCCGCCAACACTCGATCCATCTCTCGCCGAATACGGAGGTCGCTCGTGAAGGTCACCATGGGGCGTCCCTGCAACAACGCTAACGGAAGCCGACGAAATTGTGTTAGTTCGTGGTGTGGAGCACAGGCCAGGATCATCGGTTCGTCGCGCCACGGAGTTGCCGAGATCTTTCGATCCGACTGCGGGTAGCTGACAAGACCAACCTCAGCCTGATCGCGATTTATCAAATCGTAAACGCGGTCCGGGTGTTGGTACTCAATGCGTAAATTCGACTTCGGATAACGGGAAAGAAAATCTTGAACCGATTGGTTCATGTGACTTAATCCGACCGAGTAAATCGAAGCGACTCGCACCAGTCCCGATACATCTTCGTGGAGGGTGCGGACATTTTCCTCCAAGGCAAAATAGCGATCAATTATCCGACGGCAACCGCGGTAAAAGACCGCACCTTCCGAGGTCAACGCCAAGGGGCGCTGTGAACGATCAAGAAGCTTAACACCCAAGCGCTCTTCCAACTGCTGAACCATTTGGCTGGCAGCCGACTGCGACACATCATTTTCGCACGCACCTTGAGAAATACTTCGGCGCGCAGCAATGTCGCAAAACACTTTCAGTTGCTTGATCTGCATCCTCGCCCCACAGACTATTAGCGATTCGGATATTGATTAGCAGATTTACTAATCTGCGATTCGACACCTTAAAGGCTGTAAATCGCTGCGTCAAGCGCCCAGCGGCAGTTTCAAGAAAGAAGAGCGAAAAGAGCGGCGGATTCGGCCACCGGCCGCCGTAATTTCGAAAGCAGAGTCAGCCGCTTACTCAACAAGCCATTACTACACATCATCTTGCGATGACTTATTGGGTGCGTATTGGCGATTCGGTCGTTTCCGAATCACCTCGGCTTTCAGGATTTTATCGGGGATGATGATCAATTGTTCCGAGTGATCCGGATCACGGCGCTGAATTCGTGCCAGCCTATCCTGGCCCTCGAGTATCCGGCCAAACACCGTATGCTGTCCATCCAATCCGCTCGTGGGAACGAAAGTCATGAAGAACTGCGATCCTCCCGTATTGGGATCGGAAGTTTTCGCCATACTCAGACTCCCGGCGAAATGGCGACGAATCTGATCTTGCTGCGTCTCACAAAAGATCGTGTAACCCGGACCGCCCGAACCATCGCCATTCGGACAGCCGGTCTGAGCCATAAACCCTGGCAAAACACGATGGAAAGTCAGTCCATCGTAAAAGCCTTTTTCCACAAGTTGGATGAAATTGCCGACGGTAGCGGGAGCTTCGTTTTCGAACAGTTCCAGGACAATATCGCCCCGATCCGTGGTTAATCGAACCCGGGGCAGATCATCGGCTTTCGCCTCCGCCTCTCGTATTTTCAATTCTTCCCGCCAATTCTCCTTTGCCGTTGCCACACTTGGCAAATAATTTTCCCCCCGCTCTAGCACACCGAGCTGCGCGGCTTGCTGAAGATACTTATCTGCCGCATCAAATCGGTTGGTGCAAAAAGCGGCGGTCCCGGCGAGATCATAAAGCTTTTTTTCATCGCAATTGTTTCGCAGCAGGGCGTCCGAAATTTGAAAGGCTGCATCATATTGGTCAGTTTTCACCCCATCATCGGCAAGTTTAATGAGAAAGCGGGTCAAGCCAGGGTCCGTATTAGGAGCGGCCAGGTATTTACGCAAGGCCGTCTCTCGCAAGCGGGGAATCATCTCGTGACCGACTTGAAGGCATTGGTTGTATCGATCTCGAATCTCAGCAACTTCGGCTTCTTCCGCAATATCGAAGCGGGCCCGCAGATCCCTTAACTCTTTGAGCAAATCCTTCCATTCGGCAAAGACTTGATCAAATGACTCCTGTTGAGCAGCATTTTCTTGACTTAACCCATGGCTAGATAAGCAGAATAGGCTGAAACTGATCAGCATCGACGACAATGCGACTCGCCAGAAAGAGAGCATGTTCAACGGCTCCTACTTGGATTAGTCTTTGCTTAACGCAAACAGGTAGCAAATTTCGCAATCGAAATGGCAAACGTGTCGCTTGTTACACTGTTTGCACTATCCAAAGTATTTCGCCTGTCCGCAGGCAACTCAAGGGCACAATCGCCTAAAACTGAAATCCCCCTCGGAAAGCTCATGGCACGACGGCCCGATTCGCAATCTCGACGCACCAATCACCCTCTGACCTTACGCATCGTGGGTGGTACCCATGGAGGCCGTCGCCTGAAATATTCAGGTGACCCCCAGGTCCGTCCAATGAAGGATCGCACCCGGGAAGCGGTCTTCAATCTGCTCGGTCCTTTGAGCAAGCCGATCCACGCGGTCGACCTTTTCGCCGGGACAGGTGCGATGGGACTGGAAGCGATAAGCCGCGGCGCAACGCAAGCAACGATGATTGAACGCCACGCGCCGACAGCGCGTATCATTCGTGAAAATGTGGCGACCCTCGAAGCAGAGACCCTGGCGAGCGTTGTGATGGCGGACGCCTTTCGCTGGGCACGCGAGAATCCCGCATCGGCCACGCCTCCTTGGCTGCTATTTTGCTGTCCTCCCTACCGGTTTTATCACGAACGATGGGATGACCTCAAGCGGATGTTGGAGGGCTTGCTCGACCGAGCGGAATCCCAAAGTATTTTCATTGTCGAGGCAGATCAGCAATTCGCCCCCGAACAACTACCGAATGCCGATCTTTGGCGTGTTCGTGATTATGCACCAGCCCGCGTCTGCATGCTACGACTGTGAGCTTTGGCACCATCGGGCTGCAGACAGGCTAGAAGGGTCTCCAACGGGCAGAACGCAAATCGACTCACGCTATTCCTGATAAGGCTCGCAAGCCGACCTGGTGGTTAGTCGTCAACGGAGACATTTAGGATCTGGCTTGGATCCTGAATCGTTGCCGAATCGCGACCAAAAGTGAACTCACCATCACGACAATCGATTTTCACGCCGGATCCAACTTCGTACTCGCCCTTCAGAATCTCGGTCGCCAGTGGATTTTGCAATCGTTGCTGAATTACGCGTTTCAATGGACGAGCTCCATACTGCGGATCAAACCCTTCGGCAGCGATTTGGTTTCGAGCCGCTTCGGTGACAACCAACACCAAATCATTCTTCGCCATTAGACATTCAAGATGAGCGACCTGCAGGTCGACAATCCGTCGGATCTCTTCACGACTGAGCGGATGAAAGACGATCGTTTCATCAATTCGATTGAGGAATTCTGGAGCGAAGCGGCCCTTAAGACTTTCTTGTACCGCTTCGTCAATCTCCTCCTGCCCCCCACCTTCCGCGGTAATTTGCTGGATAAACTGGCTCCCAATATTGCTCGTCATCACCACGATCGTATTTGTGAAATCAACCGTACGACCCTGGCTATCGGTCAAACGACCATCATCCAACAATTGCAGCAGAATGTTAAACACATCCGGATGAGCCTTTTCAATTTCGTCGAACAGAATGACGGAGTAGGGACGACGTCGAACGACTTCCGTCAGTTTTCCTCCTTCTTCGTAACCCACGTATCCAGGAGGTGCACCGATCAAACGACTTACGCTATGACGTTCCATAAACTCGCTCATATCGAGTCGGACCATTGCGTGCTCATCATCGAACAGCACTTGAGCCAATGCCTTGCACAATTCGGTTTTACCGACGCCGGTCGGACCAAGGAACAGGAAGGAACCGATCGGTCGATCTGGATCTTGCAAGCCGCTTCGACTTCGACGTACAGCGTTCGAGACGGCTTCTAACGCCTCGTTTTGTCCGATCACGCGCAAGTGGAGACGCTCCTCCATCACGAGCAATTTGGCTTTTTCCGTTTCGATCATTCGCGCAACAGGCACTCCCGTCCAAGTGCTGACAACTTCCGCGATTTCTTCTTCGGTAACTTCCTTGCGCAGCAATCGCCGTTCGGGGACAAGCGGACTATTTTCGCCCTCCTGATCCTCTTCGGACTCGACGCGTTCTTGAAGTTTTCGTCGTTTCACATCGAGTTCGTAGAGCGTTTGATATTCCGCTTCGCTGATGGGCTGTCCCAGAGCCTGTCTTTCTTTGAGTGCCGTATCCTGATGGCGAAATTCGCGTTCGACCTCTTCGAGATCCTGTCGCACTTTCTGCACATCACCGAGCCCAAGCTTTTCTGCTTCCCACTGTTCGCGGAGGCTGGCCAGCTTGAAACGCAACTGCTCCATTTCTTCTTCAACCAGTCCCAGCCGCTCTCTGGATGTGTCTTCCTCTTCGGCAGCCAGTTGGCGTGCCGCCAACTCCAGCTGAGTCAATTTCCGCTGCAACTCGTCAATCTCGGTCGGTACGCTCTCAAGTTCCATCGCGACTCGACTTGCCGCCTCATCCACCAGGTCGATCGCCTTATCCGGTAGGAAGCGATCGGTAATGTAACGATTCGAGAGTTGAGTTGCAGCGACGAGTGCCGAATCTTTGATCTTTACGTTGTGATGTGCTTCATAGCGAGGCTTGAGACCTCGCAAAATGGCAATTGTGTCATCCACGGAGGGCTCGCCCACATAGACCGGCTGAAACCGTCTCTCCAACGCGGCATCTTTTTCAATGTACAGACGATATTCGTCGAGCGTGGTCGCTCCGATGCAGCGCAACTCACCTCTCGCCAACGCTGGCTTCAAGAGGTTCGCCGCATCCGACCCACCTTCGGACCGTCCGGCGCCCACCACGGTATGCAGTTCGTCAATGAAGAGCACAACCGAGCCACCCGCTTCTTCGACTTCGCGCAAGACCGCTTTCAGACGTTCTTCGAATTCACCCCGAAACTTGGTACCAGCGATCAGTGCTCCCATATCAAGCGCAATGACCCGTTTGTTTTTCAGACTCTGCGGAACGTCACCTTCGACAATTCGCAATGCGAGACCTTCGGCAATCGCCGTCTTTCCGACACCCGGCTCACCGATTAGCACCGGATTATTTTTGGTTCGTCGGGAAAGAACTTGAATCACTCGGCGAATTTCTGAATCACGACCGATCACAGGATCGAGCTTTCCGGCATTCGCACGTTCAACCAGATCGATTCCGTATTTCTCTAATGCCTGAAATTTGGCTTCTGGATTATCGTCCGTGACACGAGCGCCGCCACGAATTGACTGCAACGCTTCCAGGATATCCTGCTCACGAACGCCGCTGAGTTGCAGCAAACTCTGCGCAGAGCTCTTCGTCTTGGTAAGTGCCAGTAACAGATGTTCGGTCGAGATATAATCATCTTTCATCCGATCGACTTCAGCTTGTGCCGCTTGGAGCACATCCACTAAGCTTTGCCCAATCGGTGGAGATGGACCGCCGGACACCTTGGGCAAACGTCTGAATTCGGACTCGACGGTACTTTGCAACTGTTTGACGTCAACACCGATCTTTTCGAGCAAGGGATGAACGATCCCATCCGCCTCTTGCAGCAAACTGACCAGGAGATGTAACGCTTCGAGTTGCGGATTACCCGCTTGCGTCGCTAAGGTTTGCGCACGGCTGACAGCCTCTCGGCCTTTGACGGTTAACTTTTCAAATTGAAATGTCATATTCTTTACTCCCCTGACTGTTAGCACGACTGCAGTTGCAGTGGGCAATGCTCTTGAGGGCAATGCGTTTGTCGCGCAATCGTCAAATGCGCATCACGGCAGCAGCTACCGAATCGTCTCGTTGCGGTTCCCCTGTCGCAACCCAGCCGAACAAACTCGCGAAAGCGATGAAGAATCAATCGGCTTTGACATCCTACTCACCGCTTTTTTTCGCTCCGGCCGAGGCGTCTGGTGACGCCTCGGAGGCACTTTTGATACGAAACGCGGCACTCGAATCCGATTAGGAATCTTTCACTTCAAATTCGGCGTCGATCGTGTCTTCATCGGCCGACGAATCGGAAGCTTGGCCGGCAGCGGTACTCTCAGCTCCGCCTGCTGCACCGTCCTGCCCGGAATTTTCGTACAACGTTTTGCTGAAGGCTTGAGCCGCCTGTTCGAGTTCTTCGATGGCAGCTTTCATCGCCGGCACATCATCGCCTTTGACAACCTCCCGCGTCTTCTCAATCGCTTTCTCCATCGGTTCACGATCGGCAGCTTGCAATTTTTCAGCGTTATCCTTGATCTGCTTTTCAAGCTGAAAACAGAGTTGGTCAGCTTGATTCCGCAGTTCGGCCACCTCTCGCTTCGCCTTATCCTCCGCAGCGTGATCCTCGGCATCACCACGCATGCGACTGATCTCTTCTTCTGATAAGCCCGACGATTGCTCGATCCGCACCGTCTGCTCCTTACCCGAACCAAGATCTTTCGCGGACACGTTCAGGATGCCGTTTTGATCGATGTCAAACTTGACCTCGATCTGAGGCACACCGCGCGGCGCCGGCGGAATCCCATCCAAGTTAAATTGTCCTAATAAGCGGTTATCAGCCGCCATCGGTCGTTCTCCCTGGAACACACGCACCGTGACTGCATTCTGATTGTCTTCGGCCGTACTGAACGTCTGCTTGCGTTCCGTCGGAATCGTCGTATTGCGTTCCACAAGCTTCGTGAAGACTCCACCCAACGTCTCGATACCAAGCGACAGTGGTGTCACATCGAGCAACAGCACGTCTTTGCGATCACCCGCCAAGACACTGCCTTGGATGGCTGCACCCACAGCAACAACTTCGTCGGGATTCACACCCTTGTGGGGATCCTTTTCAAAGATCTCTCTGACAAGTGTTTGCACACGAGGAATTCGAGTGGAACCACCCACCAAGACCACTTCGTCAATCTCGCTCGGCTTCAGTTTCGCATCAGCGAGCGCCTGTAAGGCAGGCTTACAGCAACGCTCGAACAGATCGTCTGCGAGCTCTTCAAACTTGGCTCGAGTTACCGTAACCTGCAAGTGCTTCGGACCGTTTTGATCGGCCGTGATGAACGGCAGATTGATATCAGTTTGAGCCGTCGTGCTCAATTCCTTCTTGGCCTTCTCACAGGCTTCTTGCAACCGCTGCAAAGCCATCATGTCTTGCCGCAGATCGATCCCCTGATCTCGCTTGAATTCATCGGCAACGTAATTGATCAAGACTTCATCAAAGTCGTCACCACCCAGGTGCGTATCACCACTCGTGCTAATCACCTCAAATACCGTGACGTCGCCCTCTTTGCCTTCTGTGGAAGCCACTTCCAAGATTGAAATGTCGAACGTACCACCACCCAGGTCGAAGACAGCGATCTTCTCATTCGCCTTCTTGCCAAGGCCGTAAGCGAGTGCAGCCGCAGTCGGTTCGTTGATGATACGAGCGACTTCTAGACCGGCAATCTGCCCGGCGTCCTTTGTCGCCTGTCGCTGCGAATCATTGAAGTAGGCAGGCACCGTGATCACGGCTTTATTAACTTTATGACCCAGATATGATTCGGCAGCCTCTTTCAGCTTGCGCAAAATCATCGCCGAGATTTCCTGCGGCGTGTATTCCGAATCTCCCGCTTTCACCTTCACGTAATCGGAATCCCCCCCCGTGATGCCGTAGGGGACCATTTTCTCTTCCGATTGGACTTCGTTGTGGCGACGTCCCATGAAGCGTTTAATCGAATAAATCGTTTTTTGCGGGTTCGTCACCGCCTGGCGACGCGCCGGTTCGCCAACAAGTGTCTCGCCTTTGTCCGTGATGGCGACAACGCTGGAAGTTAAGCGATTACCTTCCGCGTTGGCGATGACCTCAGACTCGGCCCCTTCCATCACAGCAACGACCGAATTGGTTGTTCCCAAATCGATTCCAATAATTTTTTCGCCCTGAGCCATAATTGTGCTCCTTTTCTAAGGACTGCGGTCGTGCAGTCGTCTTCCGAATAACGGGATCTTTCCAGATCTATCGGACTGAAACGCTGAAAAGCCGTTGTTTAGTCAAATCAACCGACCCAAAGTCGGATTTCGGGAGACCTTCAATAGCAAAGCCCGTGCCAGCCCCTTTGACAGCGCGGACGCGCCTGTTAAGTGTATAGGCTAGAATAAGTTGCGGTGCGGCCTTGCCCGGCGTTTTGTTCGACTCCCTTTTGGACGCTGCCATTTTGACACCCTGAAATTGGGTCGCATCAGGACGCTGCCAAATTGACAGGCTAACAACCGTGCTTGGATTCGTAGCCTTTTTTCCGAATTGGATCAAACTCTTCAAATGACGAAAAAAAACAGCTCCCCCTCCTCGACCCGCCGAAAAAAGCTGACTGCCAGTGAGTTGGTCAAAAGCATCGCCGAACTGGATCGCCGGATTTTGCGACTTTGCAACGACCGAGCTCAACTGCTACTCAACCAAGTGACTCCTGATCAATTGACGCGTGTTCTGGACGGCCGACGACAAAAGTCATGGCGAAAACTACTTAACAACAATCCGGGCCCGATCAACGAAGCGGGCGTGCGGGCTATTTTTCGTGAACTGGATAGCGCGGCACGCGCAGTCGTCACCACAACCCGCGTTGCCTTTTTGGGCCCCGAGTTCAGCTACAGCCACTTGGCCGCGATTGAGCGATTTGGCCAAAGCACTCAGTTGGTACCCGTGACATCAATCAGCGCTGTCTTTGAAGCAGTCAATCGAAAAGAAGTGCAATATGGAATCGTTCCGGTTGAAAACTCGACCGACGGTCGCATTGCCGATTCGCTCGATATGTTCTCACGTTTACCGGTACGAATTTGTGGGGAAGTCCCCATGCGAATTCATCACAACCTGCTGGCGAAATGTGAGCTGACCAAGATCAAGGAGGTTCACAGCAAGCCGCAGGCGCTGTCACAGTGTCGAGACTGGCTCCAGAAAAATCTCCCGAATGCACGGCCGATTGCAACGAGCAGCACGACAGCCGCTGCCGAAAATGCGGCGAAGAATTTGGGCGTTGCTGCCATCGCGAGCTGCCAGGCAGGCGCGAACTATCGACTCGATGTGATGGCAACGAATATCGAAGATAACCCTAACAATCTGACTCGATTTGCTGTCATCGGCGAGAACGCTGCTCCGAGCTCCGGCAATGACAAAACATCGCTAATGTTTGAATTGGCACATCAACCTGGGGCGTTGGCAGACGCCATGAATACCTTTAAACGCAACCAGCTGAATCTGACTTGGATTGAATCATTTCCGAAGCAAGGGTCCCCGAACGAATACCTTTTTTTCGTTGAATTGGACGGCCATCAAACGGACTCACCTGTGCGACAAGCGATCATGACACTTGAGAAAAAGACGGTGCGCATTGAAACGCTTGGATCCTATGCCAAGATGAAGCCAATCGGATAAAGTCGCTTCCACGACCGGCACATTCAAACGTTATCGGACAGAGTGCGATTTACCGTGAAAATCACCTGTCGAGCAGTTTCCAGTTGTCGCTGAATTCGATCTGTCGACTGTAATCGCTCCTGTTGTTCCATCACCACTTCAACCGAATCTCCTCGAGGCAAATCGCGCCAACGCCTCGCGACGGCGATGTAGATCATGCCGTCCAAGTCGGCGGGAGCATTCGGACCCAGGTGGCCGGTCACGGCAGCGGACAAATCGGCGGACGGCGTTTTCGCCAGGACCGCAAGCGCCATCGATCGGGACACTGGTGAGCTAACCGTGGTGTGCTGTTCAATCACCTCCGGTGACACTCCCAGCCAATCGATCTTTGCTTCGGGTCGATAGGTGACCATTGAGCCAATCAGATAGGCCGAAATTCCAGGGACGCCAGCCAAGAGTCCCGCAACCATTCCCGCTGTGCAGCTCTCGGCAAACACGACGCGAAGCCGGGTACGATCCAGCGTTTCGGCCAGTCGCTGAGCTTCAAGACCTGTCATGATCGAACTCAATTCAAATCTAGCAGGACAAAGGACTTATCAAGCAGTCGCCAGGCGACCGGTTGACCGCTCGGGAGACGGTCCGTTAGCCTAATCGGAATGGAACACGGTGAATATCCCTGGTCCCCAGCAAGAATGGTTCAGGCGCTGGTATCCGAGCGGCGGAATTGCCATCGATTTCTGACACCGTAACTCATCCACTGACAACTCGTTCAGCTGAGCGGCCTGCTAAGCTGGCACATCCCACTCCGAGCCACCTATGAGCGACCCCTATTTCCAGCAGCTTTTCGCCGATCGAATTGGCGGTGCGAATTACGGCAAGGGCACTGACATCTATAAGTTTGAGAAAATCAAACGCGCCAAGCGACAGGCGTTGGATGACTATCCCCAACGATCCATTATCGACTTCGGCATTGGAGAAAACGACTCCATGGCGGCCGCCCGCGTCCGCGAGCAAATGACTCATGAGATCAACCAACCAGAAAACCGCGGGTACGCTGACAATGGGATTGCTGAATTCAAGGAAGCAGCAGCCGCATTCATGCAACGCAATTTTGCCGTTGAACTAGACGCGCAGACCGAGGTCAATCATTGCATCGGTTCGAAAACCGCCCTGGCAATCTTACCGGCAGCATTTATCAATCCGGGCGACGTGACGTTGATGACCGTGCCCGGCTACCCTGTTGCCGGCACGCACACTTCTTACTACGGCGGATCCGTTTTCAAGTTGCCACTGCTCACCGAAAACAACTTCTTACCGGATCTGGCATCAATTCCGTCAGATGTGGCGAAGAATGCCAAACTGCTCGTATTGAATTACCCGAACAGTCCCACCGGGAAGGTGGCCACACGCGACTTCTATGAACGTGTCGTTGAGTTTGCGCAAGAAAACAAAGTGGTCGTCATCCAAGATGCAGCCCACATCATGCTCACATTCGAGGGCGAACCGTTGAGTTTCCTTTCGGTCCCCGGAGCCAAGGACGTGGGAGTCGAAGTGCACTCCCTATCAAAAGGCTTCGACATGATCGGCTGGCGAATCGGCTGGGTCTGCGGGCACGCACGACTCGTCAACGCTTTTTCTGATGTGAAAGACAACTGCGATTCCGGACAATTCATCGCCATCCAAAAAGCGGCTGCGACAGCATTGAATGACCCGTCCATTCCCAAAGACATTCATCACAAATACAAGCGGCGATTGGAAAAGCTTGTAGCAATGTTGCAACGTTGTGGTATGGAGTGCAGCATGCCCGGCGGTACTTACTTCTTGTACTGCAAATGCCCTGCCGGCGTGAAGAATGGACCAAGCTTCAAAAATGCTGAGGCAGCGAGTCAGCATCTCATCACCCAACAATCGATCGTGACTGTCCCCTGGGATGATGCAGGATCTTTTCTCCGGTTTTCCGTCACCTACGAAGCGGCGGACGAAGCCGCAGAAGACGCACTGATGGGGGAAGCTGAAAGTCGCATTCAACAGCTTAACCTGATCAGTGACGCCTGAAAAAGATCAGCGATTCTGGTTGGCTTCGAGAGAAAAGCAAATCGCAGCAATTCGTCGATTGCTGCGATTTCACAGCGAAAGTAGTTCGAACAAGATCGTCTTCACCACTTTCGCATCTCAGACTGGCGGGTGACGCTCGGGCGACGACATCAATTCCAATCCGGAACATTTGACGAGTTCAGCCACTTCAACCTCAGAATCAACTTTCATTTTCTTAAAGATTTCGTGGCGTCGGCGTTCGACAGTCCGCAATCCAATCTTAAGAATTCCGGCAACCGACCCATTGGACATTCCCCTCAACATATACTGCAGGACATCCATTTCTTTGCTCGTGAGTTTTTTCACAAGAGCAAGCGATTCCTCCGACTTTTGCTGTTCTTTTCGACACGTAACGTCGATCTTCACCGCCCGCGTGATCACATCCAACATCGCATCTTGCGAATACGGTTTTTCCAACAGCGTCAGAGCGCCTAGTTCCATCACTTTGACCGCAACCGTCACGTCCGCAAAAGCACTCACAAGAACAAATGGCGGTTTCGTCCGTTGCAAATTCAGTCTCTCAAGAATATCGACACCGCTCAGCCCTGGAAGTTGGTAGTCCACCACCAAACAACCCGTCTGGGTCAAATCACCATCCTCCAGAAACGACTCTCCCGTCGAAAAACACTCGGTACGATAGCCAGCTGCTTCAGCGACCGCGGCCAAAGACTCCCGCGACCCTCGATCATCATCAACAATCGTAATCAGCGGTTCACGATTCACTAATTGGTAATTCATTGATCTCACCCCCCGGGCAACTTGCTTGACGCCTCCCCCAATTCAACTTACACCCCCAACCTAAGCGAACCGAACACTGATTTCAAGCGAGATCAAATTTTCGTCCCCCGCCTCCTCACCCTCACCGACGAGTCATTAGTCGGCTCATATATTCCCAACCAATTACAGAAGATGCCGAGCCTTGATCTCCAAATACTGGTTGATTAAGGGTGCCGTCATGGTGCTCGGAAATGCGTCGAGCACCAACACACCTTGATGCTCTAAATCCGTTAAGACTTGCTGTCGCCACGTCAGGATCTCGGCGGCAGCGGCACTTCGGTAGAGCGCGGACCCTTGCATTCGCGAATGATCCGAATTGGAGATGTCGACCGCATCAAAGAGTTGATGATCACGAAGCACAACAGCTAATGACAAGTGCTGCTTCGAAATCGCACTGAGATAATCGTAAACCTGAGCGGCATTCACATCATCGATCAAATTGGTAATCAACACGACCAAGGAACGTTTTCGACAGCGCGCAGAAAGATATAAAAAAGCTTCCTTGTAACGTGATTCAACAAGCGTCGGAAAGCGATCGAATGAAGCGTGTAAGAGATGATTCATTTGACTCCGTCCGCCTCTCGGCGGAACGAATGAATGAATCTGATCTGAAAACGTCAGCAAGCCCACCGTGTCACCCCGTTCGAGCGCGACATAGCTCATCATCAACATCGCGTTTAAAGAGTGATCAAGCAAACTCAATCCGCCAGCTTGGTTGGTCATCATTCGACCACAATCGAGCAAAAAGATCACCCGCTGACTTTGATTGGTCTGAAAATCTTTGACTGTCAGCTTGTTGCGACGTGCGGTACTGCGCCAGTCAATATGTTTATAGTTGTCATCATGGGTGTAGTCTCGCAAGCGTTCGAATTCATTATCCTGACCAATCCTTCGAGTCCGTCGGACGCCAAGCAGACTTAAGCGATTCGTTCTTGCCAGCAGTGCATATTCACTCAGTTGTTTCATATCCGGATAGACATGAATGGTCGACTCAATATTGAAGTTGATTGGTTTCTGCCACAGCCCAAGCCGACTTCGCAACATCAGGTAAACCGATTGCAACTGAAATGCTCCACGCCCTACTGCTCGCATCTCATACGAGACGGTTGTCCTACTGCTCGGCCCAACGATCACGTCTAACTGCTCGGGTGCTGCGTTGAATCCCTCCGGCACGTCATCTTTCACTTTGATCGCGTAGGATGATTGGGAACGATTGGTTATCGTTATCGAGACAGGATGTTTTTGCTCTAAGGAAGCAACTCGCTGGCAGCTTCTTGTCACAGACAAATCACTCACCCGCGGCAACAGCATGAGATCGATCATTGCCACGACAACAAACACCAGGTCGATCGTAAGCACGAACAGGAACGCGTCTTGTTTCAGCAACAACCCGAGAGTGCAAAAACAGGGCACCATCAGCAACAGCACTGCAAACAAGCTAGGAAACAGTCGCCGAAAAAAGGCCAGCGCTGCCAACGGGGCGCTGATGAGCAACAGCAACAGTACGGGGTTACTCCGTAAAGTTGTTTGGATCGTTTGCAGAAAATCGAACAACGGAGTCAAATTCGAGGCACCTCCATCGAGCGGATCAGATCGGTCAAAAGGTCATCCACCGCATGGCCTTCAACATCGGCTTCCGCCGTCAAAATGACTCGATGGCGGAGTACGGGTAAAGCAATTTGGACCACATCGTCCGGCACGGCGTAATCTCGTCCATAAAATGCAGCCAATGTTCTGGCACCCTGCATGAGGGCTAAGCCAGCTCGCGGCGACGCACCCATATGGAATTGGGGCCATTCGCGCGTCAAACGAACGATCTTATTGATGTAGTCAATCAGCCGTGGACCGACACGCACATCACTATTGGAGGCCGTGATGCGTTCAATCTCAGCGGGTGAGGTAACAGTATCGACTTCTTCGGCGAGTCGCCGATCGATATTCACCTGCTGACTATGCAACTCGAGAATTTTCGCTTCTTCCAGCTCGCTGGGATAATCGGCGACTAACTTGAACATAAAGCGATCTAGTTGCGCTTCCGGTAAGTTGTAGGTACCCTCAGATTCGATCGGATTTTGTGTCGCGAGAACAAGAAACGGGCGTTGCAGTTGATGACTGGTACCATCCACTGTGACTCGATATTCCTGCATGGTCTCCAGGAGCGCCGCATGCGTCTTGGCTGGCGACCGATTGATTTCATCCGCCAACAAAATCTGGGTAAAAACAGGCCCGGGTCGAAAGCGAAACTCCTGAGTCTTCATGTCGAAGATCGGCGCTCCCGTGATATCCGACGGCATCAGATCCGCCGTAAATTGAATACGTCCAAAGTCACAGCCTAGCACGCGACCCAACGTGCGGACGAAAAGAGTCTTTCCTAAACCGGGTACACTTTCGATCAACACATGACCATTGGAAAAGAGGGCAACGAGTGTGCCCAACACCAATTCGTCTTGGCCCACATAGATCTTCGACACTTGCTCGAGGATACGATAAAAAAGAGTCTGCGTTTCTGTTTGCCGTCCATCCGCAGCGGTAACCTCATCGATACTCAAACGACTTGAAGCTGGAACTCTAACAGCCGCCGAGGAAACCGGCGCCGTCGCCGCGAGTTGCGGTTCCGACTGCGTCGACGAATCCTCTGCCGCAGCGCTGAGGGACGGAGAATCGGCGGGATTGGAAGGCGAATTGCTCGAAGCCGATCCTTCACCCGCAGGCTGTACAAATCCGCACTTGGGACATCTCACATTTGTCGCTGTGGCCGCCCTCGGGATCTGCAGTTTCTGGCCGCATTGAACGCAGTCGAATAAAACGAATTCGGACTCAGACGATGATGAATCTGGGGTCGGTGTCTCACTCATTCGGCTATTCAAACTTCCTGAAGGATTGCGAAAGGATTTCTCGACGGACTGAACCACTCGCGGCGGAACCATCGATCAACAATGATCGTGGCGTGGACCGTGAAGTCGAATTGTCGGACGAGCTATTGAGTTCATGATTGTACGTTAGCCGTGCCACGGATCGTCAACCGGGGGCAGGAATGGCGACAAGATCTAACGGACAGGGAAAAAACCTCATTGCGAAGGGATCACTTAGGATGGCTCTTCTCTCGATAGGTCTCAATTTGGCGGCGTGCCTGAGTCTCATCACCGGCACGCTCCAGTAATTCGCCAACAGCCGTGACGTGCCTGCCAAAATCCGATAAGGCTTCCGGAGGTAGCCGTTTTGGACGACCAAATATTGGAAAAACGGCGAAACAAAAGAAGATTCCCAATACGGTCAAATGCAGCAGGATCACGTTGACAGGCCAAACCGTAAACGCCCGAAGCATTAAGGGAAGCGTCGAATCCGTCTCGGAAATGCGCAGATCGGAGGGCCCACTCTCCAAAAAACACACTCGTGACGGTGGTCCGCATTCATCAATCAGCATCTTGGCCAAAACTCGATGCTCCGGATTGACCAACGGCAGATTCAACAACCACGATCCATTGGTGATCAAAATAATCTTGCTGCCCTGCCAACGAACTCGCCTTAATTCCGTTGCGACGACAGCTTCGGAGCTTTCCAACAGTGAACGTATTCGGAGTGACGCTCGATCCTTTTGATTCGGAGGCTTGACTCTTGTTTGTACGGTGATCCCGGATTTCGAAAAATCAACACCATCACTCCAAGGCCCTGAGAACTTTTCATGCTGAAGTTTTTTACGCCCTCCAGCTTCCAGTGAAAACCACTCACAAGTCATGCTAACTCCTTCACGATCATGTGGCTTTTCTCGAGCCGCAGTCTCGCCTGACCTGGCCCGCGCCAATTCACGTCGGATTTCGATTCGTTGCTCCGGCGGTGCAGTTACAAGCACTTGCTCCCAAAAATCAATCGCCGCATTGTAATCTCGTGCAACATAGATCAGCGTGCGATTCGGCTTCGCTGCTAACCATTTCTCGAGGTAGTCAGTCACCGGCGTGGCAGGCGGCTCGAAGTCATCGGGCGCCCAAAAAATCACTTGATCACGTGCCAGCTTCGGCGATAGTCGCCGCCAGCTGCTGACGCGAAAACCGGCCTGCTTAAACATCTCACCAAGCACTGCAGTGCCATTCACACTCCTCACCCCTTTGCCTCGACGATGGCCGTAAAGATCGCTCACCTCCTGGGAAGATCCGCAACCAAGCACGAACAGCAACCCGCAAAGCCAAAGGTTACGCCAGCCGACTTGATCGAACAGAGCACGAGCGAGTTGTCGTTCAACTTGGTTCAATTGCAGAACACCTTAATGAGGCGGAGATTCGTAACGAACAATTTCATGGAACTCGTCGAGTTGCTCCCAACAAGATTCGAACCGTTCCTTACTCAGCGAATAATGACCGAAGAACACATCTTCAAATGCAAGCATCGTTGAACTTACCATCTTGCGTACCTGGTCACGACCGCGCAATTCGACCAAATATTGACGATTCGTTTTGCCTTTACTCAATCGAATAAAATGAAATTCATCAAGCTTGATAAGCTGATAGCTAAACAGATAAACAATCGCTTCTTGGTATTGACCGTTTTGATAAAGCCGGCGAGCTTCACTCAAAAAATCTCCCCGAGGGCAGTCCACCGAAAAGGGAAGTTTCTCGATCCGATCGGCTATACGTTGCGGGTCGCTATCGTGATTCTCCTGCGGCTTCACACCGAGCAGCCGTACCCCAAAGGCTTTCAGAAAATAATAAAGCAAGACAGCCGCCAGAATCACCAACAGAATCCAACTTACCCACTGAACAACATCCCAAAACGTTGTCCAATCAACGTTGCTGGGCGCTACCGATTTCGATTCCCATTCATTGGATTGCCGCGGTGGCTGATAGGGACGCAACTCAACCCGTCTCACACGATCCTGGTCCGCCTCATACCAAGGAAATCTGGCGCTATCACGCAAAGCGCTAGCTCCTGATTCTTGAGCTTCCTGTCGGTCGATCGCCTTCGCCGACAACGACAGCTCGAAACCATTCCAACGACCCACAAGAAAAAATGCCAGCGTGGTTAGCAAGGTGAGGCGAAGAATGGCTCCAGGTAACATCACACCGCCCCCTTCAGCTCATTGGCCGCAGCTCGCACCTTCAACTCAACCTCCCAACCCTCGCGACGAATCCGCAGGTCCAGGTAATTGAGAAATCGAACGACCGCCATGAACATTGCAACCAGCCACATGGAAAGTGGAATCAACAACTCAACCATCAGAGAGCCCCACCGCCATTGATTGCTGATTGCGCCCGAGCAAAACCAAAACCCTGCCGAAAGACACAAGGTTAATAAAATCCCCATGGCCGCAAACACAAGCCAATGTGGGATCAAATCGCTTTGACTAGGACGATGCAAAGCCGAACTCCGACGTCGCACCGTGATCGTCGCAGGATTATTGGAGCGAATCGGATTCTTCTCCAACAGAATAATCTCATTTACAAAGGGTCGTGTTGCACGAAAAAGTGCTGAAACCAGGCAAAACACCGGGAGCAAGATTTCGGCTTGGCTAATTTCCACGTCGGACGAAACAGTGGCAGCCAGCAGGAAAACCAGGAATCCCCCCCGCACCACCAGTTGCGTCCAAACAATCCGCGGGATGTACTTCCACAACTCGGCCAATAGCGACCGATAGTCCACAGGCTGTAAAAACATGAATCGCCCCAAGAATATCGTGGTCAACAGGGTGGCAAGAGGCGCTTCCAGAAAAACCAATTGGGCCATCACGAATACTTGGCGACTCATCGTTTCCGTACTCAACTCATCAGCCACCATCCAGTTCGTGGCCCACAGATTAAACAGAAAGAACGGCAAGACACCCAAGGCCGTGTAAAACAACAGCGGCTTGTAACATCGGGCGATGACGCGCAGAGATAGATCCAACAGTTCCCAAAGGCCCCGCTCTCGAATCGCGATTTGTGTCCGATCCAGTTGCAATCGACTAGTTCCGTGGATATCCCAAAACGACAAAATAAAACATCAACAAGCCACTGGAGGCCAAGGCGACCAGCGCCTTGACGGTGTAGGGCGCAGCCGACGGTGACAAAAAGGCTTCGATAAAGGCCGCCAGCAGGAACAGAATTAATGCTGCCCCCATGATGGGCATCGCCTGTTTCGCGGTGACACGCAGAGAGGCGGTCCGCGAGAGGCCATTCGTCTTCATCCAGGCCAACCCTAACCGCAGCCCGGCCCCGGCGGAAAGCACAATTGCCGTCAACTCAAAAGGGCCATGCGCCGTAACAAAATGAAAAAAATTCGCTCCAGCCGGCACGTCGGGCCTCGCCATGTAACCAAATGACGCCCCCAGAACGGCCGCATTAAATGTGGTCACCAGCAAACCGGGAATCACGAGCAGCCCACCGGAAAAACACTTCAAACCGATGCCCGCATTGTTGTAGATATAAAAACCGGCCATGACGGGATTGACCGCCGATTTCCCACCGCCAATCGGATTTGCAAAGCTCGTTTCCATCTGCTCAATTTGCTGATCTCCAAGAATCTGTTCTGCATAACTAGGCCACAAATCAGCCGAGCTAGCCAGAAATGCGGAGATCAGGAACACGCCCCAGAACAACAAGAAGGCACCCTGGACGCAACCATCCTTGAACACCTGTTGCGGCACTTCCGAGAACAACATCTTGGCCCAAGCCTGATAATCAAACGCACGACTCCGATAGAGCTGATTATGAGCTCGCCCCACGAGTCGATGCAGATATTGAACGGTATTCGGCGGTAGCTGGTAAGCATCAGCGAGGGCCAAGTCGGCACATGCCGACCTATAAAGAAATGAAAATCTGGAAACCGTTTCTGCAGACATCGATCGAAACCGCCGACTTTCGAGCTGTGCACACATTAAGTCCAACTCTTCCCAATTGAGTCGACGTGATGCGAGCAGTTCTGCGATTTGCATTGATGCTACCTCAATGATCGTTGGGCATTAGCCCGGCTTGGTTGCAATAGTCGGCGTAATTGCAGGAGGCGGCGTGATTTCAGCCAAATACGATGGACCAGTCTGCAATTCATCAACTGGCGGATCTGAACCAACATCGCCCTCCTTTTCCTCAAACGTACGACGATACAAAGAGCAGAGTAGCAAATCATAACTGGTCGTCGCCGGGAGATTCAATTTGGATATCAGCAAACCTCCTAAATGAGCGGCAATCTCTTGTCGACGTGCAGGCGAGAGAACCCGGCGTCGGTCGACATAGGAGGCTAGTGCGAAACCAAGTTTCCGAGTCACTTGAAAGCTGGCCGGTAATTCCGCTGCCAGCTGTTCAACTCGCGGATCATCCAACTTAGCACTCGATATCAACCAACCGCGTTCCTCGACCACCACCATTGTGCCGCAAACCAGATCACCCAGACGTTGAAAACGAGGGTTGAACACCGGAGTCAACAAGCCGATCAAGCAAGTCGGCAGCGCAATCCCACCCTCGACTCCAGCCCAAGCTCCCATCGGGATCACGGGCATCAGATCGACCAATCGCAAAATGTTTCGCATCACAGCCTGAAGTCCATTGATCGGCTGACCATCCACCCGCAACACACGAAGGCCCAACAATCGCTTACCCACGGTTTGTCCATTCCAAAAAGTTTCGAGCAACCCCCCATAAAACCATTCCATGACAAACCAGAGTACCAACCAGATTGCGAACCCGAATTCGCCGCCCCCACTGCCAAAAAGCCCCGTCATCGTCATTAGCAAGGCACTCCCAAGCCAGATGCCGATTCGCACAGCTAGGTCGATCAAGAAAGCCGGAAATCGGCGAAATGGACCCGCCACCTGGTACTGGAAAGAGATATTCTCTGGCGTTACCACATCAATTGCGGAATCGATCTGCTTGAAATCTTGCGCCATTCACTCAGAATTTGCTCAAGGCTAATGAAATAATGGTCCACTGACGAACTTCGATACCCGGTCGAAGCTTGGGCGTCTCTGGAATATTATTGACGCTGACCGATGAAAGCGAAAGTCCGTATACCATTGAACAAACGATTGATGTCGATCAGCTTTCACTGCTGATTGGGGAGGAAAATCTTGAATCTCAAGGAAAAAAAAATCTTGATCACGGGGGCCGGTACCGGCATGGGGCAAGGCTGCGCGATCGCTTTTGCCAATCAGGGCTGTCAAGTCACGGTAGCGGGACGCCGACTGGAAAAACTGCAAGAAACGGCTGAACTCTGCCGTCCAGCGACCGTCCTGCCCCACACGGTGGACGTCGCCGACCGAGACAACGTCAACGAACTGGTCGCTTGGGCCACCGAAAAAATGGGCCGAATCGATATCCTCATTCACTCCGCTGGTGTCAACATTAAGCAACGCTCAATGCTCAAAATGGAACCGGAGGAATGGGATCGTGTCTTGGCCATCAACGCGACAGGACCCTACAACTGCATGCGGGCCGTTCTGCCGCAGATGCGAGAGCGAGCGGACGGCTTGATCGTCAATATTTCATCCGTCGCCGGCAAACGCGCTTCCGATTTGGGTGGGATTGCCTACTGTGCGTCGAAATTCGCAGCAACCGGCCTGGGAACGGCCGCTGGTTTAGAGGAGGCTGCTCGCGGGATCCGCATTACGAACGTCTACCCAGGCGAAGTCGACACGCCGCTGCTGGAACAAAGACCGAATCCGGTTTCCGATGAACATCGGCAACGCATGCTCAAGCAAGAGGACATCGCGCAAGTCGTGCTGGCAATCGCACAATTGCCTTCCCGAGCTCATATTCCTGAGGTGGTTGTCAAACCGACGGTTCAAAATTACTCGTGAGGTCGATCGAGATCCAATCTTGCACGTCGGCCGTCATCCCGACCTCAAAACGATGAAAACTTTTGTATTGGACCGTCAGCTGACATTGTCCGCGGAATTGTTAGCGGCCATGATAGAAGAAGTCACCTGCAGGTGGTACGGAAACAGTTGGTACCAGAAACTAGTCCCTCGTTGGTTAGGTAAGAGAGAGATCTCCATGCTCCGGACAATGAACGCTGTACTCTTGGCAGTTTCCTGTGCTCTTCTAGGGTGCGCTGGCTGTGCAAAGTCGACGAGCGAAATCAGCTCCCCCGCGAATGATTCCACGGCGTCAACCCAAGTCGATCCAGCATCAGCGGATCAGAATGAGAAAACGCCCGTCAATGAAACGGAGACTAAGAAGATGCAAAAGGTCACCTTGGGAGCCGGCTGTTTCTGGTGTATCGAAGCCGTGCTCGATCGCGTGAAGGGAGTTGAATCGGTCGTATCCGGTTATATGGGCGGGGATATCGAAAACCCGACCTATGAGCAGATTTGCACCGGAACGACAAATCATGCCGAAGTGGTAGAAGTGACTTTTGATCCGGAGATCATTTCTTTCGATCAGTTGCTCGAGGTGTTCTGGCAACTCCACGATCCCACCACCTTAAACCGCCAAGGTTTCGACGTGGGTACCCAATACCGCTCGGCTATTTTCTTTCATGACGATGAACAGCGAGCCAGTGCCGAAGAATCAAAAAAGAAATGGGACGACAGCGGAAAATTCCCGTCGCCAATCGTGACAGAAATCACGCCCGCCGTCGTTTTGTACCCGGCAGAGTTGTACCACCAGGAATACTTTGAAAAGAATCCTGGCAACCCATACTGCCGAGCAAACATCCTTCCCAAGTTCAAAAAACTTGGCTTGTTGCGAGAGGCAGAATAGCCGTTTTGTAGCACGGTTCGGCCACCGCTGGTCGGCGGGAAGATTTTTTGAGCCGCTAGATCTGCGTCGCTTCCTGCAAGATTCCAAGATAAAAACTGAAGACTCGGAAGATGAGCACAATCAACAAGATGACGACGCTCCCCCAGACAACCATGCTACCGATAACGGTCAACACCTTAGCAGCCGTTTCGGCTTGTTGGTGATAATTAGTCGCCAGCTTGTCCATCATCTCCGTTAAGCGGCCCGAATCCTCACCCACCTGCACCGAGTCAATAAATTCAGCTGGAAACGCGCCGGTCTTCCGCAACACTTCGTGCATTTCCTGCCCCGACTGGAGCCCCAATGCGATTTGGTCGGCGTGCTGCCGATAATAATCATTCATCGTGCTGTCCAGTGACAACCGCATGGCTCCCTTGGCATCTGCTCCTGCATCAATCGCAAGGGCTAACGTCCAAGCCATGCGAGAAAGTGACATCACCTGAACACTCTTTCCGATGCCGGGAAGTTGGATCAGCAGACTCTGACCAATCTTTGCAAAAGGGCCACGGGTTACGAACAAATAGATTCCCCAACCGATCAACCCGAGAAATGTCAGACCGATCAGGTATCGAATAAAACCCGAAACGCCGACCAGTCCAAATCCGAGGATGTCAACGTTTTCGCCCGTCATACTGGCCACCCAACCAAGCGCCAGAATCATGATGCCCAGGATCACAATCACAGCACCTAATTGCAACATGGGCCAGATGATCCCCGCAACAAATATCAATCGCAAACTCTTTAGATGCTCATAGTGGTCGGCAAGCTTCAACAGAACTCGATCCAACGTGCCAGTCTTTTCACCCACTTTGACCATTTCACAGAAAAAGGGTGGAAAATAGCCATCGGCCTGCTGAAAGGCATCGGTCAAAGAATCTCCACGGGAGACAGCTTGCTGCACCGCAGTCAGTTTTTCGCAATAAACACGTCCGCCCCCAGCCCCGATCTCCGTTTCCATAACCCTGCGGACATCAATGCCTGCATCCAACGAGGTACCCAAGCGTCGGCAGAACGCGGCAAGCGGTTTCAGACCGACCCTTGGTGCCAATCCTATCGCCATCTCTTGCTCCTAAATCTATTTTGAGGCCTCGATTCCCAAACTAGCTTAACCGATTCGTTAGCGGACCAAAGGCTCGTGCGAAGGCTATTTTGCCTGAATCAAGACAGATCAGGCCGCGTTGATCCCGTCAACATCTGTCCTCAGGCCTAACTGAACCGGCGAAAAGCCGGTAAGATCTGGGCTGGCGTCGATTCGAGCCTACGCCCAAAAGCGTGGACGAATTTGACGGGTTTGGATTCGAGCTATTCCTGGTTCTGGAAAGGTTTTTACCGGTGGCCCCATCGTGGAACACGATCGCCATTGTCGGTGTTGGCATGATCGGCGGATCGATCGGCCGCGGCCTGCTGGCTCGTGGAATCGTGGACCGAGTGATTGGTATTGGCCGCAATTCGAGCCGATTAGAATTAGCGAAGCAGGTTTCCGCCGTCAGTGAGACGACCACCGATCTGGCGGCTGGGGTCGCAGAAGCCGAGCTGACAATTATCTGTACACCGGTTGGCACAATCGCCGATTTCGCCAGACAAATTGCAAAGAATTGCCCGACCCATGGTTTGATCACCGACGCAGGCAGCACCAAACGGAAGATCGTTGAGTCATTGCAACAAACACCTTCTGTTTCACAATTTGTGGGCAGCCACCCGTTGGCAGGCAGCGAGAAAGCGGGCGTCGAACATGCAGATGGCGATCTGCTGGTAGATCGACTGGTGATTGTCACTCCCAGCGAGTTAACAGCTGCGGGCAACACCGAAAAAATCAGCAGGTTCTGGACTTCTCTGGAAGCCAACGTGCGGGAAATGTCTCCAGCGAACCACGATCAAGCAGTGGCAGCAATCAGTCATGTGCCACACGCGGTTGCCTCAATGCTGGCCGCCGCGACACCGAATTCATTCCTGTCGCTGGCCTCGACCGGCTGGCTCGACACGACTCGTGTTGCGAGTGGCGATGCAGAACTTTGGCGACAGATCTTGACTCAGAATCAAACCTGCGTCTTGAACAGTTTACGTGACTTTGAGAAAGTGCTGACTTCATTTCTGAACGCTCTAGAACAGGGCGACCAAGAAGCGATTCTGAAACTCCTTACAGCGGGAAAGCAGCGACGCGATGCTCTGGCAGATTGAGATTTATCCGGCAGTAGGATTACCCGACCAAGACGCTCAACAGGTGGCTGCGGAAGCGGCGGATCTGGGCATCAGCTCGAATTTAAAAATTCGAACAGCCCGAGGCTACCTGATCGAAGGGGTTCTGGAGCAGCCTGAGGCACAACTGTTGGCCGATCAGTTGCTCGCTGATCGAGTGGTTGAACGAACCGTAGTCGCCCCCGTCGGCGCGGCCCAGCTTTCAGAATCATCCAATGGGACCCCACAACTGGTTTACGTCTTACCCAAACCGGGGGTGATGGACCCGGTGGCTCAGAGTGCTCAACAAGCTATTGCGGACTACAACCTGCCAGTGACTGCTGTCCGCACCTTTCACAAATATTGGCTGGGAGAATCCTCTACCGACCAACTGGATGAATTGTGCAACAAGGTTCTGGCTAACGATTCTGTTGAACAGGTTGTTCACGGACCACTCCAGCTGGATCGACTCAGCGTGGGTTCAAATTACCGATTCGAGCTGGTAACCATCCCACTGCTCGACTTAGACGACGATCAACTGATGGAATTGAGTCGTGAAGGCCAGCTGTATTTGACGTTAGTGGAGATGCAAACGATTCAACAGCATTTTCGCGACCAGCAACGCAACCCGACTGATGCCGAGCTTGAATCGATCGCTCAAACATGGAGTGAACACTGCAGCCACAAGACGCTTGCCGGTCGCATCGCTTATCAAGACGAAAATGGTACTCGCCAATTCGAGAACATGTTGAAGGAAACCATCTTTGCCGCCACCCAAACCATTCGCAAAGCGTGGGGTGAAAACGACTGGTGTGTCAGTGTTTTCGAGGACAACGCTGGCATTATTCGATTTGACGATGAATTCAACGTTGTTTTCAAGGTCGAAACACACAATCATCCCTCTGCGTTGGAACCCTACGGCGGCGCGAACACAGGCATTGGTGGCGTGATTCGCGACCCGCTAGGAACTGGACTCGGTGCCAAACCCGTTTGCAATACGGATGTCTTCTGTTTTGCTCCACCCAATACTCCCGTAGAAGAGTTACATGCCGGCGTGCAACACCCACGCCGCGTCATGAAAGGAGTTGTTGCAGGCGTCCGTGATTATGGCAATCGAATGGGTATACCAACGGTCAACGGCGCCATCTATTTCGATTCCCGCTACCTAGGGAATCCACTCGTCTATTGTGGCAATGTGGGCATCTTGCCACGCGACAAGTCGCACAAGGAACCTCAAGCGGGTGACCACATCGTGGTGATTGGAGGCCGCACGGGCCGTGATGGAATACATGGAGCCACCTTCAGTTCCGCCGAATTGACAAGCGAAAGCGAGACACTATCCGGCGGCGCTGTTCAGATTGGCAACGCAATCACCGAAAAAATGGTCCAAGACGTCTTGCTTGAGGCGCGTGACCGCGGACTGTACAGCGCAGTGACCGATTGCGGGGCTGGTGGTTTATCGAGTGCCGTCGGTGAAATGGGTGAAAAAATCGGAGCCGAAGTCTGGCTGGACAAGGCGCCAGTCAAGTACGAGGGATTGTCCTACACTGAGATCTGGATCTCCGAAGCCCAAGAACGAATGGTTTTCTCAGTACCACCGGAGAAGTGGGATGAATTCCATCTCTTGTGCGCCTCGGAAAACGTCGAGGCATCCGTCATTGGCCGCTTCGTACCTACCAATCGCCTACAACTAAAGTATCAGGAAAACGTGGTTGCCGATGTGGCGATGGAATTCTTGCACGATGGTCGGCCCCCAATCATCCGGCAGGCTACCTTCACGCCTCCCGTCAACCAGCCGATAGAAATGCCCGCTCGCAGTGACTATTCGGACGATCTGCTCAACATTCTCGGCAGCCTAAATGTGGCAAGTAAAGAATGGGTCATCCGACAATATGATCACGAGGTTCAAGGCGGTAGCGTCATTAAACCGCTGGTGGGCGTCGCCAATGATGGCCCCGGTGACGCAGCCGTCGTGCGACCCGTTCTAAATTCGAGACAAGGGCTCGTCATCAGCTGCGGAATGAACCCACATTTCGGTGATCATGACACCTACCACATGGCAGCCAGCGCCATCGACGAGGCGATCCGGAATGCGGTCGCTGTCGGCGCAGATCCTAGTCGAATTGCCATTCTCGATAATTTCTGCTGGGGTTACACCGATCGACCGGAAACATTGGGGTCACTGGTACGAGCCGCTCTCGCCTGCCACGATCTCGCAGTCGCCTTTCAAACTCCTTTTATCAGCGGCAAAGACAGCCTGAATAATGAGTTCAGCTATCTCGACCAAGAAGGTGAAAAACAAACCATTTCAATTCCACCCTCTCTATTGATCAGCGCGTTAGGACAAGTCGACGACGTTTCCAACTGCGTCACGATGGATTTGAAGTCCGCTGGCAATCTTGTATTCCAGGTGGGAATCACACGAGACGAATTGGGCGGATCCCACTTTGCAATTGCAAATCAGTTGAAGGGTGGAAAAGTTCCAGAAGTTGATACCCATCTTGCCAAGCAGATTTTCCAATCTCTGCACCAAGCGATTCAGGCTGGATGGGTGCGGGCCTGCCACGACCTGAGCGAAGGCGGCTTGGCCACCGCCGCTGCTGAAATGGCATTCGCAGGCGGACTAGGGCTCAAGCTTGACGCCAGCCAAGTGGCCCATGACTTGGGCGAAAACGCCGCAAACGGGGCCGCGGTGATCCTGTTCGCCGAATCCAATTCACGTTTTCTCTGTGAAGTCAAACCCGAACACTGCTCGGCCTTTCGAGAACTGTTGGGAGATGTGGCCCGTGAAATCGGCGAGGTGACCGACAGCGATCAAATTGAAATCCTGCTGGACAACCAAACTCTGATTGCATCGTCTCTGACCGAGATGAAGGCAGCTTGGCAAACACCGTTGCAGTGGTAACACGAACTGAAACTCTTGAGCAAACAACGACGTGAATCACTGCACGATTGAGACCACCCAAACAATATCAGACCGCAGCTAGAATTCACCCGAAAGAAATGACGACTCCACCATGGCAGCACCACGCGTATTGATTCTTCGCGCACCTGGCACTAACTGCGATCGCGAAACCGCATTCGCCTTTGAACAAGCCGGCGGATCACCGGACATCGTGCATATCAATCGTCTGCTTGAAACGCCGAGCCTGGCAGCAAGCTACCAAATCCTCTGCCTACCCGGCGGCTTCAGCTACGGCGATGATATCGCCGCGGGCCGCATCGCTGCTGGACAAATGCGACACCACCTCTACGATTCATTGCAAGACTTCCGACAGCATGACAAATTGATTCTCGGTATCTGCAACGGCTTTCAGATACTGCTCAAAGCCGGAATTCTTTTGGCCGACCACGGTGAACTCGGCCCACAGGCAACATTGGCCTGGAATGATTCATCACAATTTGAAGATCGCTGGGTCCACCTGAAAGCAACGGGCGACCACTGCGTCTTTCTACGAGATATCCAATCTATCTATCTACCAATCGCCCATGCCGAGGGTAAGTTCATCGCCCGAGACACAACGACACTGAGCCAGCTTGAAGCCGCAGGAAACCTCACACTGAGGTATATCAAACCGCAACAAAATGGACGTGCTTTGTCGGAAGCACTCCCGTTTCCATTTAACCCAAACGGCTCACAGGCAAACGTCGCTGGTGCTTGCGATGATTCTGGCAGAGTCTTCGGATTGATGCCGCATCCGGAACGCTACATCGATCCGACTCATCACCCACGCTGGACTCGTCAACCGACTGATGAAATCAACGGACTGAAGGTTTTCCAAAACGCAGTTGATTTCTTTGCGTAACCATCACTTGAAGTGAATGTCGCAGCTACTCGATTCGCAGCTGACACGCCCCCACCGATAGCGTTGCTTCGCCACGCACCGATACAACCATTGCCAAAGCCCCGTGGTGCCTGGCAGATTCAAAATGGGTGCCAGCGGCCATAACATTGGCAATTGACGACTCAGTCGAATGAGCGCCCCGGCACCGGCGTAACGATTCCCCCGCGGATCGATTAAATACATCTGCTTCATCAAGTCGTCGTGAGTCAGATCGGGAAAACGTCGGGCAACCTCGGGATCATGCAACGAAAGAAACGCCAAAGCAGATCGCCGATCCCAACCCGCCAAACGCTCAACCTGACGGCAACAAAATTTGCACTGACCGTCGTAGATCACAAGGCTGGCAGCGGGCCGGTCGCTTGGTGAAGGTAGTCTTGGTTTGTCGTTTCTATCAATCATGACAATCCGCCTCGTAAATAAAAACGGCTTCGCATCAGTCAAAACCGCTACTATTCAGCGATGATAACTTACCCGATCGGCCAGCCAGGAGGGGAACAGATAAAGATCTACGTTTATTCTTGAGCCGATCCGGCCAATTTCGCCTCATCAGCGTAAAATATGGCAGACAAACGAGAAAAATCAGCCGGCGCGGACAAAACGGGAAAGGTTTATAATGCGGGCAATCAGGCCACTCTCAAACGATCGCGAGTCAGGTGAGATCGAACAGGCAGAGACCAGGAGCAGAAGCAAATGAACGACCTACGCAAACAGATCCGTAGCGCCCACCATCGAATGGTGCTGCAACAGTTCATCTCGATCACCCTGTGGTCTGTTTGCGGCGCCCTGGTCGTTGCTGGGATTGGAATCTCCATCCCCAAAATCTGGCCGATCACCGCGGACAAAAGTTTTTGGACCATCGGTTGGCTCGTCGGGTCGCTCGGAGTGGGCCTTATCGTGGCCGCCGTCATGACCTACGTCCAACGAAAGAATGCTCTCGACGCGGCGATTGAGATCGACCGTCGTTTTGGACTGAAGGAACGCGTTTCAAGCTGCCTATCGCTGAGCGAAGAACAGCAAAACACTGAAGCGGGGCGGGCTCTGGTTGATGATGCTGTGCGCCGTGTCAATCAGGTTGACGTCAGGCAAGAATTTCGGGTTTCACCCGGTCGATGGGCTTGGCTACCCTTCAGTATGGCAGCAGTCGTGTTCGGGTTGGCATTTCTCACTGACGCAACGCCTGTCCCTCCATCCAAGGTCGAAGCGGCGACGCTATCTCGGAAACGCGTTCAAAAATCGACAACTGAACTGAAAAAGAAAATCGAACAACAACGCAAGAAGGCGCTCGAACAAGGATTGAAGGATGCTGGGAGTCTCTTCCAGAAAATTGAAAAAGGCATGGACAACATGGCCAATAAGAACGACGTGGATCGCAAAAAAGCGATGCTGAAACTCAACGATCTCGCCAGCGACATCAAAAAACGTCAAAAAAAGCTGGGAAGCCAAGACGAAATGCGGAAGCAACTCAAGCAGCTCAAAGATCTGAAACAAGGTCCCGCCGAGCAAATGTCCAAAGCATTGAGCAAGGGTGATTTCAAGACGGCGATGAATGAATTGAACAAAATGCAAGAGCAGCTTCGTCAAGGCGAGATGTCAAAAGCGGATCAAGAGAAGTTGAAGCAGCAGCTCGATCAGATGAAACAAGGGCTGCAACAAATGGCTGATGCTCACGAAGCAAAAAAAGCACAGTTGGAAAAAGAAATCAAGAAACAGATCGCCCAAGGTGATCGAAAAGCGGCAGGAGAACTGCAACGCAAACTCGATAAGATGAAACAGCAAGACGAACAAACTAAAAAAATGGCCAACATGGCCAAACAGCTTTCTGAGTGCTCAAACTGCATGAAAGAAGGTGATGCCAAAGGTGCTGCCGCTAAAATGGCCCAGATGTCGGAATCATTGCAGCAGATGGCCCAGGAAATGGAAGAAATGGAAATGCTCGAGGAGTCACTCGATCAAATTGCACAAGCCAAAGATTCAATGGATTGCAGCAACTGCGAAGGAGCCGGCTGTTCAATGTGCCAAGGTGGTGGTGCTGAGGGAGGCATGAACGGATCCGGGATGAGCGAAGGCGGTCGCGGACTCGGCGAAGGTCGGGGACAGGGCGATCGCCCCGAAGAAGAAACTAAAAACGGATTCTACAACTCGCAGGTTCGCGCAAAAATCGGACGCGGACAAGCGGTCGCGACCGGCACCGCCTCGGGCTCCAACAAAGCAGGCGAGGCATTAGAAAGTATCAAAACGGAAATTGAGTCCACAAAACGATCCGACGACGATCCGTTGACCGGCCAACGACTGCCAAAGCCCCAACGTGAGCTGGCCCGCGAATATTTCGACGCGATCCGAGAGGGCAAATAAGCTCAGCTTGCTCCACTTTTTCCCTGCAACCGCTCCATTCGGCCACATCGAGAACCATTTCTGGGGGTGATAGTTGTACCCAAGACGAAGGATAGGTAAGATATCCTGACTAGGAAGGCTGCTATCGCGGCCGTTTTCGCCGATTGCCAAACCTAACTTTCTACGTCTTTCAGCATTTTGTTGCGTCTTAATCAAACTGTAAGCAACAATTCGTTATGGATTTCACAACGATAAAAGATTCGCTGACCCTATGAAATGAGGACGAAGTCAATGCGTCGACTATCAATTGGACGACTGATCGCTGTCATTTTTTCCGTGACGGTTGTGTTGTTGTTCAGCATCGACACGACATCCGCATGTCGTTTTCTATGGCGATCACGCTGCTACACGCCCGTGTATTGCTGTCCACCTACTTGTGAAGTGGTTGTCGATTCGAGCTGCTGCTCCGACAACAGCGACGGTCACGCCGTCGACGCGACGACACACGAAACACCAACCCACGATCACGCTGCACCCGCTGATCCTCCCGCGCCTGCTGATCCTCCGGCACCTGCTGATCCTCCGGCACCCGCTGATCCTCCGGCACCCGCTGCAGACGATTCTACGAAGGCACCGGCTACCGACGACGCGGATCAATCTCCAACCGAAGACGCCACACTTCCCGGCGACGAACCCAAACTCGATTTGCCCGGAGACGATAGCGACGAGCTGAGCCTGTTTGATGAACCGGCAACGGACGATGCGGGATCTAACGACAGCTTGCCGCCGATGCCCGAGGATGACAACGATATTCTGTCCGATCCGCTGCCTGACGACAGCTCCGAGGATGAAACTGATATCGATGTTCTCCTGCCGGCAGACGAAGACGAACTTCCCGCGGACGACGCCCTACCGGCCGTTGAGCCACCGGCGGACGATGACGAGCTGGACGATCTGTTTGGCGAATCAGAACCGGCGGAAAATGGTGACGAACGCGTCGCCAATAACCCGGAAGACGAAGGCGACGACTTGTTTGAGGACCTCGACGTCGAAGTTGACATTCAAGAACCGGCTGATTTGCCAGTCGATTCGGATGAGACGGAGGATCTTTTCCCAACGGACGACGCAGACGCACTCCCCAGTGACTCCGATGACACGGAAGATCTTTTCCCAACGGACGACGCAGACGAAACTCCCAGCGACTCAGAAGATTCCGATGACGACCTGGATAACTTGTTCGGCCAAGCTTCGGCAACAAAAGCCCCAGCAACCGCACAAGTCACAACACCTGTCGAACAATCGAATTCGACACCACTTTTCCGCGTGTGGACCGACGATACGGGCGACTACCGCACCGTAGGTCAACTCGTCAAGATCAGTGACACACATATCCGACTGCTCAAAGACAATGGACGTTTTTCGACAGTTCCCAAACATCGCCTCAGCGAAGGTGATTTGGCTTATGTGCAGCAAATGGCCAAGCAAATGGGAATTGAGACGATCGAACAAATCGCGAGTCGATAAAACGACATTATTTGTTTGAAACCAACGAAGCGGCTGTCCGAACGGGCAGTCGTTTTTTTTTATGAGCCCTTCGCATGCCGGATCTCGCATCCGCAAGTTGGCAGAATCACGTGGAACTCGCTACGATTGGGACACGCGTTCCCTTGCCGAGTACCCCGAACCCGAGCAACCTGCCATGTCTCCCATGACTCTTTCGGCTGCACTGATCTCGTTAGCCCTTTTTACGACCCTCTGCGCAGCTCAGGACAAAGTCGTTTATGACGAAGCTCAAGTGCCACGTTACACATTGCCAGATCCGCTGATTTCGAAAGGGGGCAAGCCAGTCACCTCAGCCGAACAGTGGCGGAAGCAGGGCCGACCGGAATTGCTGCAGATGTTTCGTGATGAGATGTACGGGAGCGTACCGGTGGCCGAGATTGCCTGCCGTCATCGGATTATCGAGCAAGCCGATGACGCATTGGATGGCTCAGCCATTCGCAAACAAGTCAGCGTCTTCTTGAGCGAGAATGATGATGGACCGCGAATGGATATTCTGCTGTATTTACCTCGTGACGCCAAAGGACCGGTACCAACATTCCTTGGTCTCAATTTTTTCGGCAACCATTCAATTAGTCACGACCCAAACGTTCCGATTTCCACTCGATGGATGCGTAATGACAAACGAGCGGGGACGAAGAACCACCGTGCTTCCGACGCTTCGCGGGGCACATTTGCCAGCCGTTGGCCGCTCGAACAGATTTTATCTCGCGGCTATGGGGTTGCCACGATCTATTGTGGTGACATCGATCCGGACTTTGATGACGGATTTCAAAACGGTATTCACCCTTTGTTCTATCGAGATGGGCAAAGCTCTCCGACTTCATTGGAATGGGGTACGATCGCGGCCTGGGCCTGGGGGCTCAGTCGTGCCCTCGACTATTTCGAACAGGACACAAACATCGACGCGGAACGCGTCGCCGTGCTTGGTCATTCCCGTCTGGGAAAAACGGCACTCTGGGCAGGTGCCGAAGACGAGCGTTTTGCACTTGTCATCTCAAATAACTCGGGGTGCGGTGGCGCAGCTCTTTCGCGCCGACGCTTCGGCGAACGAATTCAAATCATCAACCGATCATTTCCTCATTGGTTTTGTGACAACTTCCTCAAATACGATGATCGAGAAAACCAGCTGCCATTTGATCAGCACTCTTTAATCGCACTGATCGCACCTCGTCCCGTCCTTATTTGCAGTGCAGAGAAAGATCTTTGGGCTGATCCACGCGGTGAATTCCTAGCTGCCAAGAACGCTGATTCGGTCTACCAACTGCTGGGCCAGTCAGGCATGAATGCCAGCAATTTCCCCGACACAAATCAATTAATTGGTTCCTCCATCGGCTATCACAGACGGCCGGGTGAGCATAACGTGAAGCCAGCGGATTGGAAAGTTTACTGCGACTTTGCTGATCGATTTTTGAAGCCTGCCTCGGCCACGATTCAGAGTGACTGAACATAGGCAATTACATCGGCAAGTCCCTGCGGCGTTAATTCTTGCTCAAGTCCATTCGGCATGAAGGATTGTCCCGTACTCTGCAGGAATTCAATCGACGATCGCACGATTTGCTTGCGAGTCCCATCGAGTAGTCGCAACTCCAATGACTCGCCGGATTCGCCGGAAATCAAACCGTGCCACGTTTGCCCAGACTTCAACTCGATCGCGTAGCCAAGATAACGGGGCTCGACTGCCGCACTTGGATTCAAGACCGCAGTCAGCAGCGATCTACTCGAACGATCGGTCAATGAGCGCAGGTGGGGTCCGATCCGCTTTTTCTCATCGGCGCCATGGCAATTCGCACACAATTTCTCAAACAGTTCCTGGCCGTGTTTGACACTTCCGCTCAGCTGCAAGCTGTTACGGTACCTTTTGATCACTTGCTTACGATCGGCAGCAGTTACGTCCTTTAGTACATCGGCGGCCTGTTTGGCCACTGTCGCATCCTGATGCTTGATCAGTTGATCACGACGCGCAGCATCCAATTCAAGGGGACTAATTTCCCCTGACTCAATCGCATTCAGCAGCGTTTGTGCTCCGACCACTTGCCCCAACAACTGATCCAACACTTGAATTCGCAAGCTGGGAGAATAGGTGGTCCAAGCGTCTAACAAAAGATCGCTCGCAGCCTGATCCATCCGCACCCCCAAACGAGTGACGGCAGCAGACTGAACCTTGAACGGCTGATCAGCTTGAAGCAACACTTGAAGCTGTGGGTGAAAATCAATCACCGGACGCGGATCATAACGAACGAAACCCAGTGATTGAACGCGTTGCATCAGATCGACATCCGAATTGCCCGCAAGCTGCCATGCGCGATCGAACATTGCTTCCAAGCGACTGAGAGCAGCCAACCGATCAGGATTAGCTGCAATGAGATTATCAACCGAGTGACCTTGCTCAGCAACAATCGCCAGCCATTGAGTCGTTAGTTTGATTTGCCGACGAGTCGGCTGAGCTTTGTCGGCAGGGATAAAGACCTCAAGGAGTTGACTAAGTTGGGTCGGTCGGCGTGAAGACAATCGCAAAACAGCATCCCAAAAACGCGAGTCAACTGTTGGATGCACCTGCAATAGATCAGCAACAGCCTCATAGTGTTGAGGCAATGAACTAATCAGCGCCGAGATGATCGACGGATTCTTCGTCGTCTTGACGAGCCTGAGAAACGCAGTGCTCGCAGCAGGATCATCTAGCTCTCCTAAGGTAAATGCTAGTTGTAATTGCACTTTTTCATTTGGATCAGCATGCAACCGAGTTGCCGCTGTCACCAATTCGTGATTGAGCGATCGTTGCTCGAGGCATCGGAGCGCAAAACAACGGACGCCACCGTGCGAATCGCCTAGACCCACCAGAAGATCTTGATTGGTTGCCGAGGACAAACCTTCCAACGTAGCCAGGGCGTGCAACCGAGCCAACGGTTCATCACTTTCAAGGAACAATCGACGCAACGATGGTATCGCCTCCCGCCGCTGTCCCGCGACTAGATGGGATTGAATCTTATCTCGCAAGCTGCCATTTGAACTTTCCAGCCGAGTGACCAAGTCTTCGATCGACTCATCTTTTTGACGAGTCGTGAAGGGGCGGGTTGTCTGATCGTCGGGAACAATGCGATAGATTCGGCCTTTCGACTCGCCGGCTCGATAATAGGGCTTCAGTTCCTGGCGTGCTTCCTCAGGTAGCCAATCAGGATGCTCAATCATGTAGCGATACATATCGACGATCCAGAGCGCACCATCCGGACCCGTTCGAGCCATGACGGGTCGAGACCAACGATCAGACGACGCAAAGAAATCGTGAGCTGCCGAAGTCGGAGCTCGCATCCCGTCGAAACTGACGCCAGCAGGTTGAAGAACATGATGCTGGACTAGATTGTGAAACGGCTCGCAGGTGAAAGCATGCGTTTGGTCACCGCTCGAAAACAACAATTCATCTCGGTAAATACAAGGACCGCAGGCCGACGTGTAGTGACCCGAATTCTCAAAACTATGGTACCGCTTCTGAGGTGGCTTGGTCGAATAAACAGGCGGATTTGCTGGCAATCGAAGCTGCTTTCGTGTGTCCCCATAGGCAACCGCAACGTTGCGGCGAAGATAGTGATCCTGCAAGACATAGTGCCACAAAGGATAGCTATTTTGAACACCAAACCAGTGGCCCCAATCGTCCCGCACGCGTCCAAACTGGGACGGCCCCGACTGCGGATGCAACTGACCGGTCACTGGATGAAATCGAAAATCACGACTGCCCAACGCCACCGATTCACCGGTCTTGGATAGACGAATTGAATTACTCGCACCAAAACCAGCATGGTGCCCACCGTTCGCGCAGTAAACCCAATTATCGAGCCCCCATCGTAGGCCATTAACTCGCAATTGTTGATTGCCTTCCATAAATCCCTGAAACAGCACTTGACGATCATCCGCTTGACCATCGCCATCGGTATCCTTGGCAAACATCAAGTTCGGCGCAGCCGTGATGAACGCACCATCACCCCATGGCATCACTGCAGTTGGAAAGCTTAATCCATCCAAGAATAGAGTCGACCGATCGTATTGCCCATCTTGGTTCGTATCTTCCAAAATCCGAACTCGACCGCCCGGTTTCCCCTGACCGTCCATCCCGTAGGGATAGTCGGCCATCTCGACAACCCAAAGGCGGCCCCGAAGATCCCAATCGATCGCAACGGGATCAGCCACCAATGGTTCCGACGCAACAAGCTGTATCGTATATCCGTCATGAGTCTTCGCCCTTTGCATCGACGCGGAAGCAGATAACGGTGGAAGATCGGGAACAGCTCCACCTTCAACGATCATAGGAACGTTTTGCGGCGAGTCATCTCTGGCCAGTTGCTGGCTGGCTGCACGATAAAGATTCGCAATCTGCGACGCATTAATTGCTTTGCCAAACAACGCCACTTCATCAAGCTTGCCTTCCCACGAACAATTCGGCTGGTTCGAACCACCGAGTTGAAGTTGTCGTCTTTTTTCGTCAGCTTTCGGAGCGGAAACTCTGAGTTCTTCTTTTCCATTGAGATAGCAAATTCGTTCGTTCGTATCACGCACCAAAGCCACATGATACCACCGCCGAGCAACGATTGGAGTTGTCCCAATCTTAGTCCCCATTTGCAGACGCCCAGGTTGCTTTTCTGCCGATCCGGTTACTTGCAAAGTGGCTTCTTCACTACTCACAAGAACACCTGTTATCTCGCGCCAATCTACGGGAACGGACAAATAACACCAGAGAGATATCGCATGGTCGGTATCCAATTGCACGTCAGACACCTGGATGTGCCCTCCAGCTAACTGGACAGCTCGGCTACTTCCCGTGCTGGGCTGATGCAAATCGATGCCTGGCAAGGAAAACGCATGCCCGCCGATAAATCGCGCCTGCGAAGATGTCACCACCGAGTCACGCGCCACCTCGCCCTGTAGATCATCGAGCCGCCAAAAGTGTTGCGGATTAAGTCTGACAACCTGACGGGAGTGCGCCGTTTCTAGCTCGGCGCTAGCGAGTCGCTTTTCCCCTGACAATTCCTCAAGCATGTCCAATAGGGAGGCGACTATTTTGGGCTCCGCGTCGACAGCCAGTCCTGCGGTCCGAGCTGGCCAGGTCGTGTATCCACCCAGCGCATGTTGTTCTGGCGGCGGAATGTAGCCGGCTGCACCATTTGCCAACTCAACATTGAACGTCGAGGGCAGGGGACTTTGGGTCTTTAGCTTGAGTCCCGTTAAGGCATAGACCTCGTTAGGCATCGCAGTGATCGCCACGTCACCGATGCGAATCGCCTGCAGTACAATTTCTTCTGAGGGATTTTTGTCCAGGTAGACGGCTTGCTCAGCATACACCTCAGGTCGATCCTTCGGTCGCCGATCTCCCATCAGCTTCAGCTTCCTTTGCGCCCACGCCAATCGATCCGAATCTGGCGTGCGCCGATCGATTTTCATTCGTCGCTCTTGCATCTGCAATTTGCCAGCCGGCTGATGCTGAACTCGTTCCAGCTCTGTGTTGGCAAGTGCTACCAGTTCATCCACAAAATCTGACATCGAACGTTGTTGCGGCGGCCGGGAATAGTCTCCCCACCAAAGATCACCACTGGTTCCTTGCGACATCATCGTCAGATGCTGGGGATCATTCGGCGCAAGTCGTTCGGACATCCGACGACAAAAGAGTCCAAAATAATCAGCGGAAATACCGGGATGACCGCCGAAATAGTGCATCGAAAAATTGGCCAGTACCGCCAAGGGGCGTCCCTCCGGAGTCTGGAAACTCAAGATCGACAACCAAGGATCTACCGGCCCCGAAGGTCCCGTGAAATTCGGGTTCTGGTGGCCAGGATGCATCATCGCTCGGACCGTACGTTCGCCAAAGGGATCGCTCTGTAAAGCGTCAGGTCGCGTAATCCAACGACGATTTTTGGTGAATTGGCTCGCATCGGCGACTGCGACGGCTAACTTGGCCTCTTGAAGATTTTTGGTTGCCGCTTCGATCACACGAACGAGCTGCAGCGGAAGCTGTTCCGCATAATTAGGATCAGCTCGGCAACCTAGTGTAAAATCCATCACACTCGGCGCGCTGTGCGTGTGGGTCGCAGCAATCAACATTTTGTTCGGAGCAATTCCGGTCGTCTTTGCCGCTGCTGTTTTGACAGCGTCACACATCGTGCGAGGCATCATACAACTATCGACAATGACAACTGCAACTCTCGTGTCGTCATCCTCCAATACCAAACAGCGGGCATGGATCGGATCAAGAACCCGGTCCACTGATGCCTCCACGAATCCTCCGTTACGAAGCACCGGAAGCTTACGGGGCGTGACGTCTACCACCGCGCGACCGACACGCAATTCGGCTAATAACGGAGCCGAAAAACATGAGATCAACAGACCCATCAAGAGAAACCTTGAAACCACCCACCGGTGTTCAAGAAGCACCCTTTGATGACAAGTTTGATCTCGCTGATAGATTCGCTCAAACGAAAAACACAGACACTTGATCCAATGCATCAGGTGGCTCCCTATTTTTGATCCACTTTTAAATCCATCACTGCCGTGACGGAAAGGTCGATCCTGTTTCATTTCGCAACAACGGCCGCCCGATCGATCAGGTGGCTGCTTTGAAGCGATTATTGTACCGTGCTTTGTCCAACATCTCAGCTACAGCTGGATAAATCGCTCAAGCAGGCAGGATCCGAGAGAAGCAACCATTCCTGCCGCCGAAAACTTCAAGTTCAGCAGCGATATCTTGCTGTGAAACATTCGAGCTCTTGCATGACAATCACAACCGTCTACCCTGACGAAACCCTTCCAACCGGACTTCAAGATACAGACAATCTGGCTGGCAAAAAAATCGACATCCGCGAGTGAATTCCTTCCCCTTTAATGACTCCGCCCATCCACTGGAATTCATGCCGATGCGACAGTTCTTTGGCTATTATTCCTTGACTCCAAATCACGTCACAAGTTAAGGTGCCCCCAAGGTCAGCGGCATCTTGTTTTGCCGGCCTCGCAGTTTAGGATTGAGAGGGCCTACCGAATCGGTGCCCACCCACCAACCCAACCATACTCGAAGCCTGCCGAAGTGAACCATGAATTTCATCCTGCTCACATCCAGCCTGCTCGCCATCACAGCCCCTCCCGAGGCTTTCCAAGCTCAGGTTCGCAAGACCGAGCCATTGACGGCTCACGAACAGCAAACCACGTTCCATCTTCCCGAAGGCTTTGAAATCCAATTATTTGCAGCGGAGCCTGACATTCAAAAACCAATGAACCTTGCTTTTGATGCACGCGGTCGATTGTGGCTGAGTGGTTCAGTGGAATACCCGTACGCAGCCAAGGATCATTCTGGTCGTGACGCGATCAAGGTCTTAGAAGATACGAACGGCGATGGCACAGCCGACAAGATCACCACTTTTGCCGATGGCCTCAATATCCCGATGGGGCTTTGTCCCTACAAGAATGGTGTCATCGCTTACAGCATTCCCAACATTTATTATTTCGAGGATACCGATGGCGACGACAAAGCCGACCAACGTCACATCCTTTACGGCCCGTTGGGCGAACCACGAGACACACATGGGATGCAAAATGCGTTTCGTCGCGGCTTCGATGGGTGGCTCTATATCAATCATGGTTTTTCGAACACGTCGACAATCCAAGCCAGCGACGGAAGTTCGATTTCGTTAAACAGCGGAAACACTTATCGAATTCGAGTTGATGGTACGACCGTCGAGCAATACAGCTGGGGTCAGGTGAATCCGTTTGGCAGCACTTGGACCTCCGAGGGCGACTTAATCACAACCGATTGTCACAGCAAACCACTCACGTTACTGATGCGTGACGGATACTATTCAAGTTTTGGCAAGCCACATGACGGACTTGGTTATGCCCCTGAGTTGACTCAACATCATCACGGGTCAACCGGTTTGGCTGGCGCTGCTTACAGTAGTCAAATCGCTTTCCCAAAGCAGTTTCAACAAAGCCTCTTCTTGGGCAATGTGGTCACGAGCCGCATCCATCGAGATACGATCGCCTACACGGGATCCTCGCCTCGCGCAGTCGAACAATCTGATTTCATTACAACGGACGACCCATGGTTTCGCCCTGTGGATGTTCGGTTTGGTCCGGATGGGGCTCTCTACATTGCCGATTTCTACAATCGCATTATTGGTCACTATGAAGTCCCCCTGGATCATGCGGGGCGCGACCGTCACCGTGGTCGGATCTGGCGTGTGGTCTATCGAGGCAACGGCTCATCGGCCCCAACGATCGCCCCTCGCCTCGACCAAGCCTCCGCAGCTAAACTCGTCCAGTCGCTCGGTAATGCCAATCTGACCGTCCGCATGTTGGCGATGGATCAATTAACAGATCGAATCGGGAACGAATCGGTACCCGCGTTACGACAAGCAGTCACCAACTCCGAATCGCCAATTCTTGCATCCCATGCTGCCTGGACGTTGATGCGACTGAATGCACTTTCAGATGGAGAACTGGTTGCCCTCCTGAACGCCACGGATCGCCATCGCCGCATTCACGGCTTGAAAATTCTCGCTGAATCAGACAATTCATCGACTGCCTTGTTAGCTTGCCTAATCGACGGACTTACGGACCAAGATCCTCGTTTACGCCGCACTGCAGCCGAAACGGCAGCTCAGCGCGTGGATCTTTCCGTCACCCAAGAGCTCTTAGATCAATTGACCACCATGCAGGAGAATTCGAAAGACGATGTTTTTCTACAGCATGCACTGAAGATTGCTTTACGAAATCAACTCCGCTCAAAAGCCAATTTCCAAAAGCTACAAGAATTGACGTTGTCACCCCAGGACCAGAAGACAGTGATCGATGTTGCGTTAGCGATTCCAACAACGCACGCGGCAGCTGCCATTCTGGACCATCTAAGACAAAGTCCGCAATCACTCAAACCCGAGTATTTGGCACATGTCACGCGGCACCTACCGATCAATCGCTCAACTGAGCTCGTTGGTTTAATTCAAAATCAGGACAACCTCGATATTAGCCTCCAAGCTAATCTCTTCCAGGCCGTTCAAGGGGCGATTGAACAACGAGGCGAAATACGTCCCGCCGCCGTGAATGTGTGGGGACAAGAACTCGCCAAGCAGCTCCTGAACTCCACCAACGACGGACCATCCACCTGGCAATCTGTCGGCAAAGATCACCCTTGGAACTTGGAGCCACGCACCTCTGCCAATGGAACACAGCAAATTTTTTTGAGCAGCCTTCCCGGCGGCGAAACGAAGAGAGGCGTATTGCGATCCAACCAATTCAGGCTACCAGCCAAGCTTACGTTTGAAATCTGTGGCCACCGCGGCCCACCCAACCAACCGGCCAGTGATAAAAATCTTGTCCGACTCGTGACCTTGGACGACAGCCAGACAATCCGCCTAGCTTATCCACCTCGTAACGATGCGGCACAGAGAATCGAATGGGAGCTTGCCGAGCACAAGGGAAAGCTCGCCGTTCTCGAGATCGTCGATGGACTCAACGTGAAAGCTTTTGCTTGGCTGGCAATTGCCAATATTGATCCGCCATTGATTTCAATTCCAGTCGTCGCTCCCCTCCAACAGGCCGAGCGAAAAATTGCTGCCGTCAAGATCGCCGAACAACTTCAACTCACTCAACTTGCGGATGAGCTTCGCCAACTGGTGGTTGAGCGAAATACTTGGCCCGTAAGAGCGGCGGCTGCCCGTGCACTCGCCAAAATGCCGGCCTCCATCTCAGCCTCATTCCTGATTCCTCTGCTCGATGAAGACACCGTTTCGTCGCCAATTCGCGAGCAAATTTGCACAATCCTAACCGAAGACGATTCAACAAACGAATTGCTCAAGAGTTTGTTTCGACGTTTGCCATTGCGACATCAGCTGACTGCCGCCCAACAAATGGCCTTAAATTCAGAAAATGCTACGCAGCTACTGTCGATGATCGATGGCGGTGTGGCATCCCGACAACTGCTTCAAAACCCCACAGTCCACGAGCGCATGGCAGCTACGGTCGATCCAGAAGATCAAGCTCGCATCGAAGCGATGCTGAACGATTTGCCGCCCGCCAATGAGCAAATACAAGCAACGGTCACTGAACAATTGCAAGCGATGGCAAACCGTCGTGGATCAGCCGCCAACGGAAAAGTCATTTTCAACAAGCAGTGTGCCAGTTGCCATCAAGTAAATGGCCAAGGCACGCTCGTCGGCCCACAGCTAGATGGGATCGGAAGTCGTGGCCGCGAGCGACTTGTAGAAGACGTGCTCGCTCCACACCGAAATGTAGATGTCGCCTTCAAAACAACGATCATTACACTCGTTGATGGGCGCATTATTTCTGGATTAGTCAGAAGAACAGAGGGTGAGACACTGGTCTTAGTCGATCAAAAGGGAAAAGAATTCACAGTCGCCACATCAAACATTGAAGAACAACAAGGTTCTCGAACATCGCTGATGCCGGACAACTTTTCGACCACCCTGGATTTGGCGACACGAACAGACTTGTTTTCCTATCTCGAATCACTCAAAAAACAGTAGCACGCCGACAACCCACTCGACCTAGCAAACAACCGGCAAACTCATTTCAATTCCCAGCGAAAAAGCGGGTAGAATTTTCTGAGTCACTGTGTAGCCGGCCATGAACAACAACAAGACAAAGCCAACGCAAGCAGCGAAATTCGTCAACAGTGAATTGCGTTCTTCTCCCATCACATCCCTACGGCTCGTCAACAACCACAGCGCGAGAGCCAAAACGGGTGACGCCACGACTGTGGCAGCTTGGGCCGCAATGATTGCCGGGTAAACATCGATCTCAAGCAGAACGACCCCCAAAGCCATTAACATACCCACAGTAAGAATCAGGGCTGTGAAGATTCGGGGCCAAACATCTTCGGGGCGACTTCCCAAGCCGAGACCATCTGACAAGATGAATCCTCCGATGAGGGAGTTAACGAGAAAAGAAGAATAAGCGGCTGAAAAAAGACCAACACAAAACAAAAACGTGCCAGTCTCACCAAACAAAGGACGTAGCCCCAAGGCAACCTGCTGCACATTATCGAGACTTTTTCCATGAAACACCGCAGCTGCTGTCGCGATTAGCATCAGCGTAATCGCTGCCATTATCACGGCGCCAACGCGAACATCGATGACACCATCTTGAAGCTCATTTCGTGTCCATCCCTTCTGCTTGACAAGATAGGCCTGATAGAAGGCCCCGGAAATGACAAATGTGGTACCAATCAACCCCAGTACGGCGAGATCCAATTCACCCCGACGAGGAACCATCCCTGCCGCCATTTGCTCAACGTCGGGTTGAGCTGCGATAAGATTCACCGCAAAAGCCAGCAACATAAGACCCACCAGGCAGGTCATCAGTTTTTCCAAGACCTGATACAAATTTCGCAGGCTGAACAAAAAGAGGATGGTTAGCAAATTAAAAATGACAATCGTGTACTCAAAGTCAAAGTAGATTTGAAACGCTGAGTAAACGCCCAGGTTATTGCCAAACTGAAAACTGGCAGAAATAAAGAACACCGACAAACCAACAAAGGCAGCAGCAATCCGACCCAATCGAGCGGCAATCAAGCTACCTGGCGATTCCTCTGCGACAACACCCAATCGCGCACCCAACCGCATGAAAAACGCCATAAACAGGACGGCAACCACAACCACCCACAACATCGAATAGCCACGGTTCGCACCCACTTGCGAGCTCGTCAGAATGCTTCCCGGACCAATGACGACGCAAGCCGTGATCAAACCCGGTCCGAGTCGGCGATACCATCTCGCGCGCGACGAGACCATTCGTGCTTTCGAAGCCTGTTTGTTTGTCGATTCCTGATTCATCGCCCACTCACATCCAGCAACACGGAAGAAAAGAGCGCCAAAGCGTGCATCCAAGCTGCAATCTGAAAAACTGGACAATCCGAAAACTCACCGCGGACGCATTATCGTCCGATTGAGAGGTCAAATCAATCGGGTGATAATCGCTGAACAAACCGACGCTCAGTTCTACACTTGGCAACTTCCGATTGACCTCGATACTCTGCTTAAGTTGGTCACCGTCTAGCACGCTGGCGTGACACCCGACATGGCTTTGTCCTGACGTCACGCCTGACAAACGAGTCGCCCAAAAAATGTCACCGCAAAGAAACAACATGAAACGGCTAGTTCCAAAACATCAGACATCCACAACCGACGCACCTCGGAACAGCGACGTTTCGCCGACAGGATGTCAGTTCCGCCATTGACTCTCACGGTACCGACACTCGATGTCAATCATGAACTTATGAAACGACAAAAAGATGGTTTTTACTCACTCAATCTTACAGCCAACTCGTAGCGTGCATTGATGAGAAACAAACTGTTTCCAAATGTTAATGCGGTTTTGACGAATCAATCTGCTTATCAGATGTTGTTCTTCTACCGTCAGCGATGATTAACGAAAACGACACGATTCCGTTCCGAAAGCCGACACCCGTGTGCTAGGATGAGTAGGCTTTTCCTGAAACATGAGCCAAACAGCGACTCTATTCTGACAAGATCGTCGTCCAGCCGCTCAGCTATTTCGATTGACTAGCGAACTTCGCAACAACAACTTGGATCGAATTCAGGCAAGGAAGGTTGAGGAAATTTTGCTTTCCAAGCCGCATTCGACACAGTTGATACCGAACCCAACAATTCCGCGAAAATTTTCGGTAAAACACAGCAACAAGATGAACACCTTACCCCGCAAGATTTGCGGAATCGCAATCATCGCATTATTCGCACATCCGGCAGCGAGTGCTGAACCGACGTCGACAAAGCCAGCTCGCAAGCTTGTGAAGTTACCTGGCATTGTGATCGACTTTGAGCAACGCTGTGTGGATCTTGAAGCAACTATTTGTCTCGAAAATGGATTGCTTGAACTGATCGCTTGTACGAAGGGCAGTAAGGAGCACGAATCGATTGTGACAGTAGCTGCTCGAGCCATGCACATCCATACGGCATTGCTTGCGATCGGAGCCAACAACGGTCATCCTGCGATGCGAAAGCTAATGGGCGAACAGGAAAAACGCTGGGTCCATATCCCGCCAAGTGGTGATCTGATCGAGGTATTTTTGGTGGTCACGAACAAGGACGGCGTATCGATCGATCGACCGATCAACGATTTCGTTGTCCGATCCAATCAGCGAATTGATGAGGTAGATGGAACTGTCATCGTTGCCACTGGGGAGACGACCGATCACAAAAACGACAACTCGGATCGATTGCCTTCGACGTTTCTGTTCGCCGGGTCCCAGCTGAAAGGGAAAGGTTCCGGACCACGGCAATATTTAGCAGACACGAGCGGCAATCTGATTTCGATTGCCACATTTGGAGACGAGCTCCTCTGCCTCCCGTTCCATCAGACTCGGGACAATGACGCATTGATGTGGCGAATCAAACCAGACAGCTTGCCAAAATTTGGGACGAAAGTCACGCTTCGCTTACGACCTCAGAGAAATCAAAGAATCGGATCCGACGAATGACAGTTCGATCTACGCTGATTACGATCATGCTGCTGATTGGCATTGGTTCCGCAGCGGGTGAATCGTTTTACGAAAGACCGGCAATTTTCTCGACCCGCCCAAACGAGACGAAGTCGCTTCAAAGCATCAAGCGATTTGGCCCGGTGGGTATCGGAATCGACCTCATTCCACCTGCCTTCGTGATGCGAATCTCCCACATCGAGGAAGGCTCTCCGGCCGCCGCAACCGGTAAGCTGTCAAAAGGTCAGATCATTAAGTCGATCAACGGGCAAGCCCTGGCCAATATCGACCCTCGCATTCAATTAGGCCAAATCCTCGCTAAGGCAGAAGCCACCGACGGGAAAATAAGGATTGTTGTTAAAGATCAAGCCGAACCCATCATGGTCAGCATCCCTATCCTTGGTTCCTACAGTGACACATGGCCACTGAATTGCCCCAAGTCCGACAAGATCGTGCGACAAGTCGCGGATTACCTCGCGACACCAAAATCCAACAAGGGCATCGCCGATATCGGAATGTTATTTCTGCTCTCAACGGGTGAGGAGCAGGATCTGAAGATCGCGCACGAATGGGCTCGAAAGGTAACAGCACCGCGTTATCCCTGGTATCTTGGCTACGGCGGAATTCCGCTTTGCGAATGTTATCTTCGAACAGGTGACCAAGAGATCCTCAACAACATTCAGCAATGGGTCGACAACGCGGTCAAGACCCAGTACCTCGACGGCTGGATCGGCCGAGGTGGTGTAAGTGCCTCTTACGGAAACGGACACCTCAATGCAGCCGGCACATCGGTGGTCACCTTCCTGCTATTGGCAAAAGAATGTGGCGCTGAAGTGCCCGATCACGCCCTCATGGGTGCGCTGGTTCACTTTTATCGTTATGCCGGTCGCGGCTCGAATCCCTACGGTGACCACCGGACTGAGGTTGGATTTGTCGACAATGGCAAAAACGGGAAACTGGCCTTCGCCATGGCTGCCGCCGCGGCGTTAACGCCGGACGGTGAAGATTCGGTCTACGCTGCGGCGCGCGACGTCTGTGCCATGCCTAGCTTCTACACCACCGCATTCATGCTCCACGGTCACACCGGCGGTGGCATTGGTGAAATCTGGCGTAGCGCAGCCATGGGACTGCTGCATGAAAGGAAGCCAGAGCAGTATCGTGAATTTATGGACAACCGCCAATGGCATTACGACCTGTCCCGACGCTTTGATGGTTCGTTCGGCATTCTTGGCGGGAGTGGCTACGACAAAGAATTGTGGGGAATTGCTTACCCGCTAACCTATACAATTCCGCGCAGGACGTTGCGTATCACCGGCGCACCGCGAACCAAGTTCTCACGACCTTATCAACTACCAAAACAACCTTGGGGTACCCAAGCCGACAATTTATTTCTGTCGCTCAAAGCCGTTCCCGATGCGGATGGCCACGCGCAGGATCTTTCTGGTGAAACCCTGGCACACGACTCCAGCATGCCATTCCTGAAACGATTCCACCAATCGAACGAGGTTAGCGATGAACTGATCCGTCAGTACATTCACCACCAGGACCACAACATCCGCTTCGTTGCTGCCAACAAAGCGTTAGGTATCAACAGTGAATACATCGGCTGGCGAAAACCCGGTGGAAAAGTGCGCGAAGAACTCGTCATCGAATTCCTGACCTCCCAGGATCCGCGCGTGCGCCGAGCAATGTTCATGGCTTTGCACGAAATCCTTTCGCGGGAAAAACGAACCGAACTGCTCACCCGAGAAGTCTTCGATCTCGCAATTCAAGTCCTCAAGGATCCTGCCGCATCGTGGTCGGTCAAGGATCCCGCACTTCAGGTAGTGGGTCGAGCTCCAGCGGACTGGGTCGTATCGCACGTCGATCATCTGATTTCTTTCCTTCAACAGGAAGACTGGTGGTTGCAGAATGCCGCGTTGACGGCGCTTACCCCCGTGGTTGCGGACGAACGTTGTTATCGAAAGGTGCTCCCTGCAATCGGCGAACTTGTCAGGGGCAACCAACGCACGGCCCTCACCACCGGCTTGTTGCCTGCTATCCGTGCGAAGATCAGGGCAGCCAGTCCGGCAGTGCACCAGTTGGCCACAGAAACCCTCAAGGAAACCTACACCGGCTATACCGGCGTAAGAACCGCACCCGGCGGGCAAGACATTTCCTCTACCTACGACTCGCATCTGGAATTCATTGCCGCCTCTCTGGCCGATGTGCCAGGTGGATTGGATGTGCTCTACGAGATCGCAAGGGAACGTTTTCCGCATGAGATTCTACCGTACAAACAGTTCTTCCTCAGCGCTGACCCCGACCAATTTGGCCCCAAACTTCGGCAAGCCATCGTTCCTATCATTCAGGAAGAATTGATTCCCGAATTTGTCGGCAAGAATCGGGAGTTACTACGAAAACTAGCGACCGTCGAATCGCAGTCGGGCTATCCGGGCAGTCACCGCGATCAGATTTCACAACTTGTTGCACTCTACAAGAGAGCGGGGCTGGACGAATTCGACTGGCACATCTTCGCCGATCTGCGACAGGCGGAATGGTCGTATCATTCGTTCGAACCGATCGCCACCGAACAGATACCTTTCGATCAACTCATCACGCGTTACCGTCCGGTCACTCTGCCCCGAGGTATGGAGAACTGGTACGCTCCAGCATTCGATCCGGCTGTGGCCAATTGGAAGACAGGAAAGAGCCCCTTTGCCCACTTCCAGGGAAAACTTCCTCAACACCCGATTCACAAGTGCTCGTCTACCTGCACCGGACCGAACTGCTATGGCGGCACCAAAGCGAATACGCTCTGGGAAAAAGAAGTTCTACTTCTGCGCGCTAGCCCCACCATTCCACCACTGAAAGACGGTCATCGCTATCGAATTCGCATCCATGATGGCAACCATGTCGGCTCCGGCGGTGGACATATCATCTATATCAACGGCCGTCCGTTGGTCGAAACAAAAACCTGCAACGGACGTGGCTCGGGAGGGCAACCCAAAGGATCCTTCATCACTCGAGAATTCCTCGATGACTTCCAAGGCGGCCAAGTCACGATCGCAGTTAAAACATTCCTCCGATTCAACGACAAATACAAGGTCAAGCCGAGCGCTCGCATTCCGCAAGGCAAGTTCAGCCTGCACATTGAGGAGATGAAACTGCCACCGATGAGCGACGATCTGGTTATCAAGTCAGCAACCATTGTTCCCATGCGGTGCTCCGAATGGCAGGCCGTACAGGATCCCGACAATCGAGAATTGCAGCCAGACGATTACTTGTTTCGCTGGGACGGCAAGTTCCACGCCAACGCACGGATGTTAGGCAGTTGGAAGCTTGTCACCAAGGTACCAGAAATCATCAATTTCGATGCGTCAAAACCAACAAAACCCCGGCGTCCGCTTTTTTCCGAGATGACCTTGAAGGATGGGGGCGAGACTAACCAGCCAACCTGGATTTGGTCCGGTGACCGTCTGATGGATCTAACGCGTTTCCAAGCACTAAGAATGCATCTGAAAACAGTCGGGAATACCGACTACCTGTTCGTCGAAGCAGGTGGCTTCAGCGAAAGACAAAAACTCGATTGGAAATCACCGTGGCTTGTATTGAAGAAGTCACTCGACTAATAAGCCTGTAATCGCTCGGCAGTCAGGGTGATCATCGATGGTGATAAAAAGATTCACCCCGACGGATCGAAGTTTTGCCCTTCCCAAGAATAAAAAAACTCTCTCCAACACGGATTGAATTCACAGCTTGAAAGCCCGTGCAGAATTTAACATGAAAACAACAAATCTATTGATTGTCTTCGCCTCGCTGGCATTCCTTCTTCCCGTTTCTGCGGCAAAGGTGCCATCTCAATTGCCTGATCCCGACGACAAACCGGCTGATGCGACCAAGCCGGTCCAGGTCTACATTCTCGCCGGCCAGTCCAACATGGTCGGCATGGGCAACCTGCAAGGCGCAAAGAACATCTACAACGGTGTCTACTTCAGCTCGGATCCAGCAGTGCCCGATGGTCCGATGACGATCTATCGGGTCGGTAGCTATCGAACCGCGCCATTGCGAATCTATCTGCCAGATGGAACGCGCCATGACGAATCGATCGCTGAGGGACTGCTCGAAGTACCGCAACAGGGCGTCTATCGTTTTCAATGCGGGTTTGGAGAAAACTCCTATAACCGGCTGCAGGTCGACGGCACAGAAGTCTACCAGCGTCAGCTAGGCGGCTCACCGATTCAGACAGAACTCAGGCTCGCAGCTGGCAAACGATATCCCTTCAAGATTAGCGGCTTCCAAGCCGAGCCGCCGCGTTTTTGGCTCGAAAAGACTGACCTGCTGGGAAACGGCGACCTGGAAGCGGTCGCCAAGCGCGAAGGAAAATTTCCCTGGCTGGTCAACTCCGATGGCCAGTGGACAGTCCGAAAGGATGTTTACTTTCAGGAAGCGCGTATCGCCAAGGAAGGCAAAGGCTCGCCACTCAGTACGAATTCCAATGGCAAGTCAATCGGACCGGAACTGGGCTTCGGCCATGTATTGGGAACCTTCCATGACGAACAAGTGCTGCTGATCAAAACGGCCATGGGCAACCGTGCACTCGGCTTCGATTTCCGGCCCCCTTCGAGCGGTCGCACCGATCCGGCCAACAATTTTGAATCGCTCGAGTACAAGCTAATGATCGACGGGGTGCGAAAGACTCTCGAAAACATCAACAAAGTTGTGCCTGACTACCAGAACCAAGGTTATGAAATCGCAGGCTTTGCCTGGTTCCAAGGACACAAAGACAGTTTCAGCGAAGAGTTAATCAATGAATACGAAAAACATTTAGTCAATTTGATCAACGATGTCCGCAAGGAGTTCAAGACACCCGATCTACCGGTCGTTGTCGCCACGGTCGGATTTGGTGGACGAAACATGCAGGACAAATTCCTGAGGATCTTGGCAGCGCAAATGGCCGTCGGGGATGCAAAGCAACATCCCGAGTACAACGGCACAGTCACTTCCATCGACACGCGAAATTTTTGGCGCAGCGTCGAGAATTCACCGGCAAACCAAGATTACCACTACAACCGCAATGCCGAGACGTACATGCTGATCGGCGATGCACTTGGACGGGCGATGGTCAAATTGAAGGGTGGTCAAGCAGAACCTCTGCCGCTGAGGGCATTTCCCGAAGAAGCTAAAACCACGAAGGTAGTCGAGTTATCGGAAGCCGATCAAACACGGGCTCAACGTGCGCTGCGTCCAATCCTTATCGATGGCATTGCCACGTCGTACGCAGCCAACCCGCGCTATCAAAAATCCCTGTTGGAGGAGATTCGTGGTGAACGTCCCAAACGTGCAAACCAGTTCTTAAGAGGTTCGATGTATGGATTGTTAAACTGTTATCGAGCTGTAGGAATCAACGATTACGATTGGCACCCATTCGGTCCGAATCTGAATCAGGTACAGTGGAACTACTACAGTTTCGATCCCCCAGAAAAACTGGCGACTGACAAAGGTAACCGTTTCCGCGAAGTCACTTATCCCGAGGCAATGGCAAATTGGATTGCACCGGAATTCGATGCGGATCAAATTGGCTGGCAGAAAGGAGTTCAACCGTTCGGTCAAATGGATGGTAAATTGGCAGCGATTTCCGAGAACTGCACGTCTGCCTTTTGCCGCTGCGGTGAAACACCTCGTACGCTCTGGGAAAACGAAGTCTTACTGGTCCGCAGCACGATCAAAATCCCGCCACTACAAGAGGGGCATCGTTATCGCATCGTGGTGGGTGGCGCCGCCCATGTCAATTCGGGCGAAGGTTTTGCCGTTTACGCTAACGGAAAATTACTGGCTCAATCGACGACCGGTGTCGCTGTTCGGCAAGGCGGGCAACCACGTGGTGCCGTGATCTACAACGACGTCCGCGATGCGTTCCAAACCGGTAAGGTCACCATCGCGGCAATCAGCTTCCTGCGTTACAACCACCCTCGCCATGGCATTCAACCACCTCGCGGTCATCTCACTTTGCAGATTGAAGAGCAAAAATTGCCCCCCATTGCTGCAGCAAACAAAAGTCAACCAGAATGATTGTACGCCACTCAACCGGGCGGGCTTTCGTTGAGCAGCAGTGTGATTCGACAACCAATCGGAGCCAACGTGACGGAGCCAACGTGACGGAGCATCCGACGATGGCTGCCGAACTGGTTGACTCGTCGATTGTCTCACAAGTGCCATCAAACAATCAGCCACCATCAACATGGCCCAACATTTGGCAGCCATGAACAAATTCCGAGCAACGTCCAGTTCGAGGCACCAGTGGCGAAACCAGTTTTCGCAAAGCGTCTGCAAATGGATCCATCCTGCCTCGACCTTTCCTGTTCCACAGTTGTCGGTTCGATCTGTCAACGAGAACGGCACTTGTCGCCAAAACTACTTAAATCGTTGATTGGGTTTGCCTGGAGTCGGCGTCAGCTCACACCATGTTTCGCGCGAGTTATCCAGCCACCCGGACGAAACATCTGTCTTTTGCGCGTCGAACTCGACTTTATCGACGAGCGTTTCGCCTGAGACCAATGAGACCGACTCACCTTTTGAAGACAGCTTGAAGTTCGCGTGGAGCCCCGCATCGCTTCCATCTTCATCTGCCCAGATAACAAGATATCGTCCGGCTTCTAAAACGGTACCGTTTGGAATTCGCCACTTGAACATGTTCGTCGGATCATCGCTCAAATACATGCCAGACAGATCGACTCTGTCGTCGCCATAATTGACCAACTCAATCCAATCTTCGTGGTCGCCCTGGGGATCTTTACTGCTTTTCTTATTGGAGGCTAAGAGTTCGCTAATCGCGATGGAAGGTTTTGGCCCGTTTGTCGTCACGGCTGGCGGTGCGAATCTGTCGGGATCAATTTCAATGCTGTCAACTCGCTTGATCTCATCATGATTCAGTAGAAATTCTCGACGCTCCTTCAAGGAAGTGTAGAGGCTGGGACTTGGCCGTCCATTCGGATCAGAGTTCCCACTCGACATCGAAACGAAAGCATCGAAGCTAGTCAGCTTGCGAGTGTCTGCCTTCACTTCATCGAACAGCAGCTCTCGATAACCCTCAATGACCGGTCCAATTATCTCGACGTCTAATTTTTTCTCGGCAATTGCTCGTATGTACTGCAAATACTTCTGGCGGTACGCCGGCACGGCCAAGATCTTACTCCGCAACGGCATTCGATCACTGTCGATACCTACCAAAGGATCAAGCGTCGCATCGCCGTGTCCTGGACCTCCGCCTCCACCTCGACGACCTCCTCGAGAGCCACCGCGTCGCCGATCGCCACGTTCCGCCGGTCCTCTGAAATCATTCCGCCGCTCTTCGCCCAATTCCCCAGGCCGACCATTATCGAAGTCCGGAGGAGGACCAAAACCTGGGGGAGGCCCAAAACCTGGAGGAGGACCAAAACCTGGGGGAGGCCCGAAACCCGGACGCTCGCCACCCGGGCGGCGTCCGCGCGGACCGCGTGTCACAAAGGCTTCGTTCATATCGTGAGGTATAACATGAAAGACTCCGGCCGAATCAAGAAACAAGTTATAGTCGCTGGCCCTTGTCCAATAACCGTCGCTATTTACCAGCGCAACATCCATCGCCAAGAAACGCAATAAGCCATCCACATTCAGAATCGGCTCGATTGCTTCAGACAGTTCTGAGCTCGGTGTTTCGTTCAGTAGCTTGCACAAATTGACGAGTGCACGCCATGACTTCTCTTTGTCTTTCGACTTAATCTCGAACCGTTGCTTATAACCTTCGAGTTGATCACCCAGGTACCGCAAGCCACCATCGGCTCCGGGACTACCTGGCACTTTCCAGCGAGCCCCCGACGAATTTCGATAGTGTTCCTTCAAAAAGTCTTTGTTGAACTGTTGCACATTACTGTAGATCCCCCAACTTTCACCATTGATGACGACCTTGACAAAGTTCGCTTGGGGAGCAGGAAGAAAATCTTGCGCAACGAACGAGTAGAGAGCGCTGCTCATCATTGACGAATCGCCATTGCAATTAAGCAGGTTAAGAGTCTTGTATCCGTACAATCGTTGATCGGAATCGACAAGGTCCATCGAAAGATTGAGTGAACGTTTTAGACCGGCCGATAGGTGACTGAAGGACGATTGGCCACGAAAGCTTAGCCCAACCATCGGATACGTCTTCCCGTCAACGATGACGGTTGCGGGCATCTCAACATCGGTGTGTTTCAGAGCAGCCATTTCCTCTTCCCAGTTATCAGAATCAAACTGGATGAAGAGTGTTCGCAGGACCGCCGGATCATAGAGTGCCTGGTCGGGATAGACTTCCACCTGATCGGGAGCGACCTTCGGGCCCGGTCGCCCCGGTTCGCGTGCTCCACCGCGTGGACCTCGGCTTGGCCTTCGTCGACTGTTGGCGTTAGAGGCCTCAACTTCCTTCAATGCCGATTGACGTTCCGCAGCATCAAGATAACCGCTGCCATCTTTGTCGTGTTTTTCTAGCAGTTTCAATTCTGGTCGATTTGGCCCCATTCCGCCGCCTCGCCTCCCACCCGGACCAGCGGGAGGAAAATCCGGAACTAATTCGTCAGAGCTAAGGGCCCCGTCCTGGTCTTTGTCCAACGTCCGCAAGAAATCAGAAACCTTCTCGATTTCTGCCTCCGACAAGGCCCCATCACGATCCGTATCAAGTGCCTGATAAATGAAGTCAGGCCGAGCTCTCGATCGATTAAACGGCCCTTCTGATCCGTTCAGCTGCGCATAAATCCATTGTCCACAGAGGACTACTAAAAGCGCCACAACGGTAAGCAATCTGCGCATCGAACAAAGCTCCACAAATAGATACAGAGACCAATCCTGATGGATAATAACGGAAAACCACCGAGATCGATTTAATAACCCCAGAATTCGTCAAAAGTTTCGGATCAATCCAATCCAGCCAGAACGGTTCAACGGTTATTTTCGAACCGATGTTTGATGCGAATGATCGGGTGAACAAAGTCGCTAAAGCTAAGGGATCAGGGCAGTGCTTTTCAGAAAGGAAACCGTGTCCGGTGGTGCGATTGCCTCTCAGTCGACCCGGACCGTCCGGTAGCCAATGAAACTTTGCCGAACGGCAATCCTTGGGGAATCGTCAGCGACTTAGAAACCGATTTTGACAAACGAGGACAGATAAAGGCGGAGTAATAAATCCGTCAGACGCGACCGATGACCTTTTCCAGGCCCGCCCGCATCAGAAATCAAATCGAACTGGCTCGGATCTGGATTTTTCTTCAAATTGGGCCTCAAACGACTCTTCCGTTCAAGACCAACGCGCGTTAATCGAGTACGCCCGGTAGGTGTCAAATAGGTTAAAATTCCAGCTATTCAATTCACCTCAATCAAGCTGGTATAAGAGTTAATCATTCTTCTCACGACCACGATCTCCAAAACAACAGTCGAACCTGAATTACTTCGGTCTAGTTTTAGGGGTTTTGGCAAGATGAAAAAAATCGCGAAAGCTTTCACAAGCGTGTTCATCTTGTCGGCAATGGCTTCTGTGATGGTTTTTTGGTGGAACTGGCCTGTTGCAGTGGTGGTGTTTCTGTTTGCTTTTTTCGGCTTTCGGTCTTGGCAAATTCTGAACCGCCCCTCACTCTATCCATTCACCTTACCCATGAAAATTTCACCGTATTTAATCCTGCTGCTTCGATCTTCTATCTAAATACCCCAGTGAAATGAAGACCCCCCCCCCAAACTAGTATTCGAAAGACGCAACTTTCATCAATAATTTGCGGCCAATACCCTGACATTCCAAATATCAATAACACACAAAGGAGACCGAAAGGAAGATGCCAGGGAAGCTGCTTAGGGAAGTCTTTGAAAATTCTCATCTGATGCCCCCAAACAATTGACGAAATTTACAAGGCAACAATCAATCCATGTGCAAACACATTAAATGAAACATGACCCTGACAGTGTCGATTGCGTCCTCTAATGGAAAAAACTAAGGAAAGTCTGATAGCAGAATGAAGCTCTAATTGTGTTTGCACCACCTGCGAATTCTGAGCCCAAGATTGTGGAATACAATTTGAACATAAAACTACCCCAGGCTTTCTAGCTTTTGATAGTCCACCACGAAGAAGAGTTCATTTTGCATTACTAGATTCAAAACGCATCAATCTTCGTTATCTGAAGGATCTACGAACTGTTGAAAGGGTTGGCTTACCGTCGCGTTTGCGAAGCGAGTATTTACACCACCCAAAGACGCAAAACGTCTTCTCTGTTTTTCGCAATCTTGCAACCAGTGCTGTGTTGGTTCGTAACCGTGATTTAGGAGTTTACGCACAGCCGCTTTTGCACCAATTTCAGGAGCGTGGCCCTTTAAAACAAAAGGATCTGCCACAATTGCAAAGGATTCACCAACTTGATTCGCAATATCTATCAGCTGTTCTGGAACTAGTTTTTGTAAACCTTTTCCACGCTGATGACGACTGACGTCGATCAACCTCACGAGCGGTGAATACACTTCTTTTAGTGGCTGATTGAAATATCTGTTCACGTCATCTCCATCCTCCCAGTCTGGACTTGGTGGCGTGACTTGGGTTGTTTTGTCAGATATTTCAAGAAAGAATTTGTCGTTAGGGTCGATTAGCAACAAGGACGGGACACCCTAAGACTCGTCGAGAAATGCGTCCTAGAGACCAACGCATTCTCTCAGTATTTTGCTCTTTATTCCCTGCGGATTAATGTCCTCATCAATCTTTGCTTTTCGACCTTCACGCAATAGCTAGCCCCTTGTGCTTCTGCTTTGCTCGTGCGATTGTCAACGCTCGATTGACCAAAGTAATCAGGAGATCTGGACTAACTGCTTGGCCATAAGCATGACATGCGATCAGAGATTATCGGATTAATGAGCTAGAACGATTGGAGGACAGACAGTCCGAGATTTCAGCTTGGCGTGGGAATTCAGAAGCTACTCGGAAAGTCCATTAAAATGCGACCGCTGTTGCAGCAGACGACCGTCGAAAAGCGGCGAGTGCAAGAACTGAGACCGCTGGTCTAGGAATGGTGCACGAAAAATCCGCTGAAACACAATTGGAGCGGATGATTCAGACGATGGCCAAAAACGACCAAACCCCTGGATTACTCGAGATAACCCAAAAAGTGTTGATTCAATCTCACTCAAACGAATCAACAGAATTCTACAAAATACGCCCGGTAGGATTCGAACCTACAACCCTCGGTTCCGAAGACCGATGCGCTATCCAATTGCGCCACGGGCGCGGCTGCAGCTACCAGGATAAGCATTGTTGGATTTTATTTCAACGGACCCTCGAACTGCAATTTTTTCTCGCAACAAATCCTACCGCCAAGAAAGCGGCAATTTCGCCACATGCGACGATTCGACGATTTCGACAATCCTTGAGCTCAGCCCGGTTAGTCAGAGCACGCCAAAGTGAATACAATAGAGGCCCATTGAGGGTGAGCCCTAGGAAAAGTCTTCATCTTGGGCTGAGATTGCATCCCGGTTGGGCTGAGATTGCATCCCGGGAAACAAGCACGGATCCGATTTAATTCCAGGAGGGCAATGCGTGGCATCGAAACACCGGGTACCGAAGAGGCGATTGCGGCGCTGATTGGCTTTTGCATCATGACCACTATCACGTTGAGGGTACTGGACGGCGCTGATCGAGGCCAAGTCTACGAGGACTTGGAGCCGCCGATCACGATTGGCCGAGAGGAAGGAAATGGCGTCCAACTGAATGACGATCGCGTCAGCCGCTTTCACGTCAAAATCCAGGAGGATGAAGATCGATTGGTGCTGACGGACCTGGAAAGCACCAATGGGACTCGAGTCAATGGCGAAGATATACAACTCCGTATTCTGCGACACGGCGATCTGATCACCGTTGGCCGAAGTGTGCTGTTGTTCGGCTCACGGGATGAGATTGCACATCGATTGGCCGAGTTGCGTGGCGCGCAACAACCTGCAGCCAACACACTGGACGATGAAGACGCTCAAAAAATCAAAAACGCAAGTTCCCTTGATTTCGAATTGCACTTCGGCGACGACGAAGATTTGCAGGCAACCATGCACGTTCTGCAACCTCCGGACCTTCCGGGGCGTCTTTCTCCCGGACAAGCTGCCCAGTTGTCTGAGCTAATCGAATATTTACACATTCGTATTCGACGATTGCTCAACAGCGTAGAAGTGGACGACGAACAAGAACGAGCTTCGCTTGATATGCGGCAATGGCAAAACTTAGTCGATTTGCAGTCACGTCTTTCGGTTTATCTTCGCTCGATCGGCAATCCGAGCGACGAAATGTAACTTGATCAAACGGATGAACGCTTGCTTCGAAATGGTAAAACTTCCAGACGAAGAGAAACCCTTGCTTGAGTTTCCGCAGCTTCATTGATCAACTGCCAACCTGAAACTCTTCGCAACATTAACGGGCATAACCGTCTCGCTGACGACTGTAGGCAAGACCGAACAAGGTTGACGAAAACAAGGACGATTGATTCACGATGACTTCGAAACCGTTCACCCATCTCCACTGCCACAGTCACTTTAGCTTGCTAGACGGAGCCGGTTCGATCGACAAACTGGTGGGCCGCGTCAAAGAACGAGGCATGAATTCGCTGGCAATTACTGATCACGGTAATTTGCATGGTGCATTAGAGTTTTACCGCAAAGCCAAAGCGGCCGATATCAATCCGATCATTGGCTATGAAGCCTACATCGCGCCAGGCAGCCGCTTCCAGAAAGATGGCGGGCGGATGAAGGATGCGAGCTACCACCTGACTCTGCTCGCCAAAAATCGCACCGGCTTTCGCAATCTTGTCAAAATGGCTTCAAAAGCCTATCTCGAGGGTTTTTACTTCAAGCCAAGAATCGACAAAGAACTCCTGGAAGCCCATAACGAGGGAATCGTTTGCCTCAGTGGGTGTGTTTCCGGAGAACTTAGTCGCCTTCTGTTGAAGGGCGGAATGAGCTCTGACGAAGATTTAGCAGAGCCCATGGAGACCGCTCGTTGGTTCCATCAGGTATTTGGTGATCGTTACTTCATCGAGATCCAGAACAATGGCATTGAGATCCAGCGGATGGCGATGGAGGGATCGATCCGGATTGCTGATAAGTTAGGGCTTCCGCTGGTTTGCACAAGTGATGCTCATTACGCGGACCGGGACGATGCGGAAGCTCATGACGTAATGCTCTGCATCAACACGGGCAGATTTCGCACCGACACCAGTCGGATGCGAATGGACGGAAACGAGTACTTCCTCCGTACTCCGGAAGAGATGTACGAAGCATTTCCGAACCATGCCGATGCGGTTCAACGCAGCCAAGAAATTGCAGATACGGTCCATATCGATCTGGAACTAGGCCAACGGCATTTCCCGACTTACTCGCCATTACCGGAAGGAAAGGATGCGGAACAGTTCCTGAAAGAGATCTGCATTCAAGGTCTTAAAGACCGATATGCGGGTAACGAAAAGATGCTCCCGAACGGGGAATTGGCACAGGTCGTGGTTGATCGCCTCGACCGTGAATTAGGCGTCATTAACAAACTTGGATTTCCCAACTATTTCCTCATTGTCTGGGACTTCGTTGTCAAAGCACGTGAGATGGACGTGCCGACTACCGCACGTGGCAGCGGCGTGGGCGCTCTCGTCTGCTACGCAACCTACATGAGTCATGTATGTCCGATCGAATACGATCTGCTTTTCGAACGATTCCTCGACGAAAGTCGCCTGGAAGCTCCGGATATTGACATCGACTTTTGCAAGGAGCGGCGTGCAGACGTTATCCGCTACGTAAAAGACAAATACGGTGCCGACAATGTGGCACAGATCGGAACGTTTGGAACACTGGCCGCCCGTGCAGCGATCAAAGATGTGGGCCGCGCTCTCGGCATCCCTTTGGGACGCGTGAATGAAGTCACCAACATGGTGCCCGATGAACTGGGCATCAGCTTGGACAAGGCCATCGAAAAAAGCGAAGAGCTGGGCCAGACTTACGAAAGCGATCCCGAGATTCGCGAATTATTGGACTTAGCGAGAAAGATCGAAGGCCTGGCTCGAAACATGGGCACCCATGCCGCAGCCGTTGTGATCGCCGACAAACCGCTTGAAGAATACGTGCCGCTTTGCCGAGTGTCGGGAAAAGAAGACATCATCACTCAGTGGTCGATGAATGATGTCGAGGCGGCCGGCCTGTTGAAGATGGACTTCCTCGGACTGCGCAACCTGACCATTCTGCGGAAAGTCGTGATTCTCATCGAGCAGACAACAGGAAAACATATCGACCCGCTCAAATTTCCGTTAGACGACAAAGAAACCTTTGGCTTGCTTCAGCGGGGCGAAACAAAGGGTGTATTCCAGCTGGAAAGCGGCGGAATTCGCGACCTGTTGCAACGTATGAAACCTGACCATTTTCACGATGTAATCGCCACCAATGCCCTCTACCGACCGGGCCCCTTGGAAGGCGGTATGGTGGATGACTATGTCGCCGTGAAACATGGTCGCCAACAGCCAGAATACAAGCATCCCGTGCTCGAGGAAATCCTCTCAGAAACCCATGGCGTGATGGTCTACCAAGAACAGGTGATGCGGATTCTGAATCGACTCGGTGGCATCCCACTCGCAAAAGCGTACACCTGTATCAAAGCGATTAGTAAAAAGAAAGAGTCCTTGATTGCGGCAAACTACGAAAAATTCATCGAAGGCTCCGTTTCTAGCGGCCTTGCCAAAAAAGATGCAGAGGACATTTGGAATCTGATCCTCAAGTTTGCCGGCTATGGATTCAACAAATCCCATAGTACGGCCTACGCTTTGATCGCCTATCAAACCGCCTACCTCAAGACTCACTATCCGGTCGAATTCATGGCCGCACTGCTGTCCGGCGATATTCCAGGTCGAAATTTCAAAAAGAAAGATGCGCTCGTTGAACACATGGAAGACTCGGAGCGGATGGAAATCGAAGTCATCGCTCCGGATGTCAACCGATCCGACGTCGAATTCTCCGTCGCCGACGGCAATGTCCACTTCGCCCTTTCCGCGATTAAGGGCTGTGGAGGATCGGCCGCCGAAGCAATCGTTGGCGCCCGCAAAAAAAACGGCCCCTTCAAAGATCTGTTCGACTTTTGCGAACGTATTGACACCTCATCCTGTAACCGATCGACCATCGAGACGCTCATTAAAGCCGGCGCTTACGATTCATTCGGTCACCGACGCGCCCAATTGATAGCCGTTCTTGATAGAGCAATCCAAGCGGGTGCTTCAGCATTAGCCGATCGACGATCCGGACAGAAAAGTCTGTTTGGTGACGCCGAAGATGACGATCAAGAAACGGTTGAATTACAACTGCCCGATCTGCCCGAAATCGAAGAACGCGATAAACTGCTGATGGAAAAAGAGGTGCTCGGCTTCTACCTCTCAAGTCATCCACTCGAAGAATTCCGTGGACAATTCGAGACGTTCTGTAGCCATTCTACAGCCGACCTGGGCGAACTTCCCGATCGATCTGAAATCACCATTGGTGGCATGTTGTCATCCATCAAAATGGCACACGTTCGCAAAGTACGGCCCGGTAGTACAGCAACCAAGTATGCCAACTTTGACTTGGAAGACATCAGTGGCATGATTCGCTGCATCCTCTGGCCCAATGATTTCCAGCAATACGGTGAAATGATTCAAGCCGATGCAGTAATGGTAATCCGAGGCGTGATCGATCGCCGAGGCGGCGGCGACGAAGCCAATTTGATCGTCAATGAACTGATCCCCATCGAACAACTCGATGCCCGATATACGAGTGGCATTCAAGTTCGAGTTAACGAATTGACACATGGAGAAAAAGGGTTAACCCAGATTCGCGAAATCATGCGAGGCTATCCGGGAACTTGCGAAGTACAACTGTTACTCTGCCTGGAAAATGGCAGTCGAATCCAACTCAAATCCGGTAATTTACAAGTGGAATTGAGTTCGGAGATGAGGAATCGAATCGACGACCTGCTCGGCCCCGGCAACTTTCGCCTCCTCTCCCGTAAAGGACGCGCATCGGCTGGAGCCCAACGCTAATCGGGCCCCATCAAAGGGGCGATCGTGTTTCCGCCCCGAAAATCGGAATTTGAGGCTCGAACGGCCCCCAGAGCGCCGCAACAACGACCTAACCCCCCTGGTTTACTTGCTTTTCCGGCCATGCCCAATTAAGATTTGAAGGCGAAGGTACTTACGGAAAATGAGTACTCAGTCCAAACATGGCGTCACGGTCATCGACCGTCCGCCGTTTTAATTCTGAACAGATGGCTTACAGAGTAAGAGGTCGCTCCATGGTTCGGTTTCGGAATCCCGCACTTTTTCGCTTCGCGGTGATGCTTTTCCTTGCACTGTTGCTAGCGAGTCCCGCTCCGGGGCAACTCGGGCCTGACGGTCTTCCCCCCGCAGACGACGGTGGCAACGACGATGGCGATGGGGGCAACGCGGACGGCGACGGCGACGAGCAAGATGGAGACAATGTCAATATTATTGGGGGGCGTATCCCCGGTGCAGGTGTCATCATCGATCCCCAGGGCGTGCTAAGCGTCAAACGCATCGATCCAACCGGTCGCCTCGATCGACGAAGACGCCAACAAGCGGCAGCCGCACTGGACCCCGATCTGGCTCGCCCAAGTGACCTGCGAAAAGTTTCACTGAATCGACTCGAGCAGTCGATCTCCGAACTGCTGGCCGCCGGCCAGCAGCCAACCGACGACATGTTGTATCTGGCTGGTCTAACGGAAATCCAATATGTGTTCTACTATCCCGAGACGCGAGACATTGTGATCGCAGGGCCAGCAGAAGGCTTCATGCTGGACGACATGGCCCGTCCTCGTGGAATCATTTCCGGTCGTGCATCCTTGCAACTGGAAGACTTAATCGTCGCTCTTCGAACTTATGGCCCCAACAGCAAACCGGTTCGCTCCGTAGGGGTTTCGATCGACCCGACCAAGGAGGGCCTGACGAAGATGCAGGAGTTCCTCGCGCAGTTCGGTCGTCGAGCCGTCCCCGCAGATACTCGCCGAATCGTCGATGGCCTGAAATCAAGCCTGGGTAACCAAGTGGTGTCGGTCAGAGGCGTACCAGCAACCACTCACTTTGCCAATGTGTTGGTCGAAGCCGATTATCGCATGAAGCTGATCGGCATCGGTCTAGAGCAACCGCCGGTGAAAATTTCAAGTTACGTGCGTCGTGCCAGCCCAAGTAAAATCTCCCGCAACGCGCTTCAACGCTGGTTCTTCATCCCGGATTACGAGTCAGTTCGCGTTAGTGATGACGGTCTCGCGATCGCCTTGGAAGGGGATCGCGTCAAACTCGTGGGTGCTGACGAACTCGTACGAACAGACGGCACGCGCGTCAAGTCACGCAGCGGTGATCGAGCGAGCCAAATGTTCGTTCAATCATTCACAGCTCGTTATCCCGAATTGGCTCGGAAGGCTCCCGTCTACGCTCAGATGAGAAACTTGATCGACATGCTGATCGCAGCCGCCTACATTCAAGAGCAGGACTTCTATGGACAAGCTGATTGGTCGATGGAGGTCTTTGGTGACGAAAGCCAGATGCCCGTTGAAATCTACACAGCGGCCAAAGAAGTCGATACGGCGATCAACGCTATTTGGAAAGGAAACACGTTGATGACTCCGATCGGTGGTGGCGTGCACATCAACGCACGCAAGGCGATTTCGTCGCAACAGATCCAAGCGGATACCGAAGGCGCAGTGTCTGATCAACGAGAAAAAGTTGCCCTCGATCAACTCAAAGACGGGCAATGGTGGTGGGACTAACCCACTGGCCTGATAATAGAAAAGAAAACGCCGACGCCTCATCGCCCCGGCGTTTTTTTATGCGCCGGATGGTGCGTCGTCATCAAAGGGCGAAAGCCGCTTGTAATCGCCATCGAGCCAGCGTTGTACATCGGATCGATAGAAACGCGAAAAGGGGCTTTCACTGGGACCGCCGGGAAGATTCGTCCAGGCCTCGTTCTCACCCATATCGGTTACAAAATGGTACGACGGAGCAAATGTCTGCTCGTTCGTTGCGGTCTGCAAGACGTGCCCCTGAAAAAGAGTCGCGTGGCATCCGGGCATCGGTAACCGTTTGGACTCAAACATCCGCCCCACGCGTCCGGAGCCAAAGAAGCGGTTGACGAATTGAAAGTTATTCCGCTCTCGCCAGGGAATATCGAACGATTTGTCAAGTTGCTGTACAGCTTGTCGAATGACAACACCCGGCTCACAACGACGCCACCAAGCCGAATGCTTACTTTTCAACTGCCGATCGATCGCGGATAGCACCATGGTCGAGTATCCGGCCCGCGTGCAGATATAAAGCGCGCGTCGCCAGCCCATACTTTCTTCCTGACCATAAACGTTCATGATGATATTCACGTACAAACGCTGAAAAAGCGAGGCCTCATGGCTTTCCGCCTCATAGCTGCAGTCCCAACTCTCTAATCGTTGCTTGATTTCGCCATCCGGCATATGGGGCAGAAAGATAGCCAACAAGTCGCGCGCCTGAAGGCTAACCAGGTCGTACTGCAAGCTGCGCATGTCATGCAGTGTCGCCTTAGGTAAATCCATCAACCGTTCATCGATCCGCCGCTTGCGATAATCGGGCAAGAACTGGGTCACCAGCAACGGCCCATTCAACGGGTTTTGCTCCTCATTCGCCGTAGCCACGAATCCTTCAGGAGGATCGTAGACGCGAGGCAACAGGGCGCTCGACAAAAAGCCGTTCCAATGATTCTCTTCATCCCAAGCAGGCAAAGGGAGCAGCCCCTGATCCGGCTTGTGACGTTTGGGAAATCGCCCACACCCCTGCATTCCGATGTGGCCATCCGCGTCGGCAAACACAAAACACAAAGTAGGCTGCGGGCAGGCCCGGGCAATCTCCATCGCATGGGCTGTATTTTCGGAAGCGACAATTTTCAACCAGGCGGCAATCGCATCCCCACCTCCACCAAAGTTACCTGTCCAATTGAATGACAGGTAGTAACCCGGTCCGTGCTCATTGGGATCGCTTTCAATCGTGCCTTGATCATTGCTCAAGAATTCAACATCGACTGCTGCCGCGCCTTTTCGCGCAATCGATTCTCGACGAACCTTGAAATCATGCCACTCATCCGCTCGACGATACTGCCAACTTTCATCCGTTTTCCGGCAATCCTCGATAAAGTAGTCGATCGTGTCACCCTTCATATAGGTCACACCCCAACTCAGCTTCTCGGTACGCGCCACCGCAAATAACGGACAGCCGGGTAGCGTCGCACCCATCACATAACTGCTACCCCACTTCAAGACGGCCTCATACCAAATTGCGGGCAAACGATTAATTTCCAAGTGCGGATCAGAAGCCAATAAGGCGTGACCGCTGGCACTCCGATCGGGACTCACCGCCCAAGCATTACTGCCTGCTAACCGCGGCAAATCAGTGAGTAAATCAAGTGCGTTATCAGACAATTGATTCGACATATGAACCTGTCTGAGCAGATCCAAATCGACTCCGTCCAACCGTGGCGAAAACAATTCTTTGAGCGATTCCTCGTTCGCACCCGCATGGATCAACTCAATCAGCAAGCGTTCATTCTGCATTTGGCTGATCGCCAACCCACCAAAACTCAACAACTTACCAACCAGCAGCACAGCTTCGGCATCCCAAGGTTGAGGCTGGAACCCGGTCGCCCACATTGGCAAAGATCGGCCCGTTGCCTGGATACCGTCAGTGACTCCTTGGCAATAATTCTCAATTTGCTCACGGATATGGTCATCCAGATCAACGACTTCTTGTCTCAATTGCAGATCAAGACCAATGCAACGAAAGAGCCGATCCGTCTCAACAAGTTCGGGCTTGTCGGCAATCCGCTCCGCGGCAGTCCCACGCGCGACGACGCGGGAGAATAGAATTTGGGTCCCTCGGTCGATCGCATGGAGATATCCCAACCCATACAACACATCGAGCCATCCATCGCCACAAATGTGCGGCACACCATTCGCGTCTCGTTCAACAACAATCTGGCGTCTAGCGTCTTTTAATTTGACGATCGATCGAGTTCGATTCGGTTTCGCCCGCCCCATCCCAGAGTCCTAGCCAAGTCGTAATTATCGTCAACTCGTCCGAATCACTGTCTTGAATCGACGTCATCGATTCGCCAACGTCGTAAGTGCTATTCATCGGCGCGCGAGTTGGGGTTCGATTGAACAAAAGAATGCTAATTCACTTCTTAGCGAACGTCCCGAGCAATGGGGCGCACAGAAACAGTCCGCGATTCACACGGATGTTTTATGTCAATCGGCCAGGCGATTTCACCGTTGCATGGCCGTTCAAGCGAAACGACCGCTGCAACAATCGGGTGGACTACTTCTTGCGATGCCGAATCTTAGCTCGCATGCGTCGCTTTTTTCGTCCAATTTTTCGCCGACCTTTTCCAGTTCTCTTTGTACCCACCGGGCATCCCCAACAATTACTGTTGTCCAATTTACCAAAAGCCGAATCGGCCAGTATAGCAAAGTGAG